>NZ_QWGJ01000010.1:0-124920 GCF_003435225.1 Clostridium sp. AF28-12
CGGTCGAGGGCTTATCCAGGAAGGTCTGGTTGGTTGATGAAGCGGTAAAGATGGATTTCAATATGTGGTTTTGAAGGTATGTTCCTTCACTATTCCTCGATAGCTCAGTCGGTAGAGCACGCGGCTGTTAACCGCGCTGTCGTAGGTTCGAGTCCTACTCGGGGAGCTTTTTTCGTACTATCCGATGAACCTGATGACTGGTAATACTACCCGGTTGACAGAGGCATGTAAATATGGTAGTATATATTTAAGGCCCCATGGTCAAGCGGTTAAGACATCGCCCTTTCACGGCGGTAACACGAGTTCGAACCTCGTTGGGGTCATTTAACTAAATATGGCGACATAGCCAAGTGGTAAGGCGTGGGTCTGCAACACCCTGATCACCAGTTCAAATCTGGTTGTCGCCTCTCTTATGAGAGCCTCAGAATCCTTTATTTATAAGGGTTCTGGGGTTTTTGTTTTATAATTTTGATGTTTGCGCGTGTTTGCGGTCTGAAAACAGTGCATTGTATGAAGATTTACCTATCTATATTCATACAATAAATTGATTTGATCTTGAATCTGGCACATTTTCAATGCATTAAAAGGACTATATATCGTTTGCGCAAACAAGGCTTCTGATAGCAATGAGTATTGCTGATCTGCTTATAGCTATAAAGGAATTGCAGCTCAACAAGATTTATGCTCCGGCTGTCCTTACAAAAAAATATTTAGAAGAGAGTGTGTTTGCGCAAGCAGAAGCTCATATCTCCTTTATTAGAATCGTAAAATGGTCGCTATACCTTAACCGAGAATAGCGGCCATTTTACTTGCTGTCTCTTCATTGGAAGTAATATTGCATAAATAGTGTTGTGTCATGGAAAGTGTCGTATGACCAAGCAGTTTTTGTAACTCTGTATCTTCCATACCATTCTTATACATGATAGATGCTGTCGAGAAACGCAGCTTGTGGGAGGAGCGGTATTCGATGCCTAAGTCCTCACAACATTTTTTCAAACGGCGATTGAAAGTAACTGTTGCCAATGGGCTGTCGCCACGATAAAAGATAAATTCCTGATTATCGGGTTGTAACTTTCGGATCCGGCTGAGAATGGCTTTTGTTGCAGGTGTCAGTGGCATGGAGCGAATTCCGTCTGCTGTATTGCCCTTAATAGAATTGATAACTCGGTTCTTATCATCTACAAAGCGTTGTATACGGATGGAGTCTCCATCAATGTCGGACCATTTTAGGTCCTTTATCCGTATATCAATGAGGTATCCTCCAATGTGTATGATAAAAAGCTTACGTTTATATTATACAATAAGTGCTCAGATAATGAAAGATATAAGTGTGCGAAAAAAACGGTCGTTTTTTTATACAGTTTCAACTTGCGTATATTGCCAATCATCTGTACACTATAAATATAACATTTTTTTCATACAATCGGGAGAGATGTGCATTGAACTATGGATATATAAGGATTTCTACAAAATTTCAGAACGTGGAACGACAGGAGCGCAACATCCGCCTGATGTGTCCGGATCCGAACCTTGTTATCATCAAGGAAATTTTTACTGGTAGCACACAGGATCGGCCTAAGTGGCGGAGATATTATCCCAGATTTATGCCTGGAGATAATATCTATTTTGATTCGGTTTCCAGAATGGCCCGTGATGAGGATGATGGAGTAAAGGAGTACCTGGATCTGTATAAAAGAAAAGTGAACTTGTTTTTCTTCGCGGAGCCTGGGATCAACACGGATGTATATCGGGAAGCCTGTCAGATGCAAATTCCACGGACTGGCACGGAGGTTGATATAATTCTGGAGGCCATCGAAGCATATCAAGTGAAGCTTGCAGAAAAGCAAGTCCGTATTGCCTTTCAACAGGCCCATAAGGAACTGGATGATCTCAGGCAACGAACGATCGAGGGATTAGAAACAGCCAGACGTTCTGGAAAGCAGCTCGGCCGGCCTCGTGGCCGGTGCATCACCGAGAAGGAACGAAAGGCAAAAAATATTATTCTGAAACGTGATACGCTCTTTGGTGGAGATCTTTGTCCATCTGACTGCATGAAAGTAATCGGCATCAGTCGCGGCACTTACTACAAATATAGAAACGACTTATCTAAATTTCCAATTGCATAGTAAAAGGCGGAAATGCATCCATGTGTATTTCCGCCTTAAGTTCCTTTAACATAGGCGACCAGTGATCACCTATTTACATAAAAGATAAAGATATCCATGATAATAAATGCTATTCCAAACACATGGTTAGAAACTTTAAATAATAAGGGAGTATCTTTTTCAAGTATATCTTTTTTAAATTTTGCAAGCATTGCACACTTCAATACGCAGAATACAAAAAAAGCCAAAAGTCCGGTTATTTGTAAATTCTTATAATTGTAATAGGATGCCCATGCAATAAAAATACAAAATAATATCCCTGATAAATTAAAATACGAATAGACATTTCCCTTATATTTCATAGCATACCTCTCAATTAATAAATCTCATAAGATACATAGCCCGGGGTCCAACCTAAAACACCATCGTTTGTATATCCATAGGTATAACTAATATGGAGTTCAACTGTAGATCCATATATCATACTTCCAGCCGTAAGTAATACATTGGCAGCATAAAGCGCGGCTGCTAAAGTCACATAAGGCGAAGCAGCCATAATTTCACTAGCAATTCCAGCAGCTGTTGCGGCATCGTCAACGTGAATCGTTACATCAATAACGCATGTTTGCCCAATGGATGGGTTCGAAGGAAAAGCTTTCGCCCTTGCGGAATACGGCTGGGTATTTTCATAAGCACGGTCAACTAACCTTTCAGCTTCAGTTTCTGTAGCTCCGTATTTTGTCATTAATACCTGGATCAGTTCATCCCTGCTGAGAGAATCGAATATTTGTTAATGCAACAGCCCCTATAATATTCATACAAAATCTCTAAAAACAAGAATTATTAGGCTAGTTATTATGACTATGCTCCATACTTTTTGAATATGTTGAAATTTGGTTAGCGTTTGATTATTCCCTTCTATTTTTGCAATTGTTTTTAATTTTAATCCAAACAGTAAAAATATAAGCAAACAACATATCATTAAAATTCTGGTAACCGCAAAAATAGTATCATTTAACAGTATAAAGCTATTAAGCAAATATACGCTAACAGATAGCATATAAGCAAAGGATGTTAAAGAAAAAAATATATACAATTTTTTGTTCAATAGTATTCACCCTCTTTCACGTTTAAATATTTCAAAATTAGGCGCATCATTTATTTTTTGTGTGTAAATTTTATCATAATTATTTTGAATATGCAATATTTATAAACAAATCATAAAAATGCTGTAAGTTTTTGGTTAAAATGTAAGAAATTATTCATTTTTATATGTGTATGTAGTAATACTATTCACTTAACTATATTGTTTGTTTTATATCTTTAGCGTTATGCATAGAGTAAAGGGGGAAAGTTTTCAAATACCTTCAGATCTGAAGTCCAGAATATCCACATCTCAGAAAATGTTTTTTACAACCGATTTATTTTAAGCAGTTAAAGAAGCCGGATGATTACGTGTAGTCATCCGGCTTTAAATATTGTGGGAATCTTCGCCCGCCTGTATTTCTTCACTAAGTAAAAGCAGATTCCGGTTAATCCGCTCAATTCGTTGCATCTGCTCTGCAACGAACTGTTCTCCCTTTTTTGTATTCCGGATTCTGGTTCTGGATTGTTGCCTGGCATCAGTTAATCCATATCTGACCTCTGACAGTGGAAGATCCTGGTGCAGTAAAATATATGCAAGTGCCGCTCGGAACGGTTCGCTGATATAAAAGCGATATGCCTGATACACGGCCGACTCCAGCTCTCCCAGTTCAGTCTCTATAAGCAACTTACATATATGATCTAATTCCTCATCTGGAATTGCAAAGCGGAATACTATCAATGCCGCTGTTTTTCGGCATTCAACAGGTATGTTTTACGGAAAATATTCCCGATAGCAACCGATCAGGTCCATTAAAAATTTTTCTTTCATCGTTGATCACCTCATGGCTTTTCTTCTGTTATATAAAGAAATCATACCATAAAAAATTTCATTAACAGGATGCATATCGGGGAGCAAATAAACATGGGAGATTTTTCCCCCCTGCATGCGGAAAGCACAGCTCTTTCCAGTGCGCGCTTGGGTAACATGCGAATGCACCATTTCCGTAATAATCGCAATACAATGATACCGTACAGAATTCGAATGGCGCGATTATTTTAATTATATGAGAAATTAGATTAAAAAAGGAAACTATTAGGTATACAGAAAAAAACATACATGTTATACTAATGTTAGGCTACCGTTAGGCAAAAACGACAAAAGTGCTCAAGTAATATGTGAAAAATCCCGGAGGTTGCAACTCCGGGGTTTTTCTATTTTGTGGTTACAGGATGGATTGATCTCCCCGGCCTGAACTAGGCGTGGATGCTGTCCGGGATACTGATGCTCCCAGGAATCTTCCGCAGATTCGTTCATCAGATATGCTTATCAAGCAAACGGTAACTGGAAAATTCCTGAATCTTATTTTTTCTGAACTATATTTTCTTATTTGACACCCATAGCGTTACACGGTATAATATAAATATGATTAAATCATTTGCGCACAAAGGCTTAAGGGAATTTTATGAAAGTGGTTCCAAGAAGGGAATCCAACCAGAGCATGCGCCAAAACTAGGAAGAATGCTTGATCGTCTTGATGCAAGTATAAGTCCACAGGATATGAATTTACCAGGATATCGATTACATCCTCTGAAAGGAGATAAACAGGATATGTGGGCTGTTACTGTTAATGGCAACTGGAGATTAACATTTTATTTTGAAGGACAGGATGCGTACCTCCTAGATTACCAAGATTATCATTAGAAGGAGGAACATGTATGACCAATAGAAAACCAACACATCCGGGAGCTGTCCTCCTGGAAGATGTTATAAAGCCGCTGGGTCTTACCATCACAGAGGCTGCCAAAATGCTTGGGGTCAGTCGAAAGACATTGTCAGAGTTTGTAAATGAAAAAGCAATGCTAAGCCCTGATATGGCAATTCGCATCGCGAAAGCAACGAATACTTCTCCAGAGAGCTGGATGAATATGCAACAGAAATTGACACTATGGGAAGCTGAACAGCATCTTCCAGAAAATGTCATTCCATTTCCATCTGTGCACTCTGAAGAGGCCGCTGCATTACAAATGTAATAATAAATGGGGCTGTCGCCTAGCAAAAACATTGCTAATGCGACAGCCTCGTTGTACTTGGTCCATGAAATGGGTTGCAAGTTTTGCTAAAAATATGCCCTGTACAAAATGTCCGCTTAGATATCCGTCTCAAGCAGCACCGTCTAATTGCGCAACATGGCAGGCGGTTTGCCCCTCTGCGGAGGGACTGTGACCCTCCGATTACATAAATTTATATCTTTTTGAGACATTTTTATAAACAACGCACCATTACAATGTACCGGTATATTAAATCAGAAAAAATGAACTTAGAGCCAGAAAAGGTGAGATTTATGTGTTTGCGCACTGTTTGCGTCCGCAAACACAAGCATCAATCGGCATGTAAACTCCTTTCTTTATCTGGGTTTCGAGAGATGACAGGAGGTTCAAATCTGGTTGCCGCCTCTCTTATGAGAGCCTCAGAATCCTTTGTTTATAAGGACTCTGAGGTTTTTGTTTTACCAGAAAAAGTATGCAAAATATATGCGGGCAAGCAGGACGCAAACAGATTGAGGAAGGAGCATCGAAAAAAAGAAATATAGAGACATAAGTACTTGAAGTCCTAAAAAAAGTGTACTATAATAATAAATGTCCCGCACTGACATATGTGCAGCGCGGGACATTTTTAGAAATGGACACATCAGCAGTTAAAAGCGATAAAGTGCTTAAAAATAAAATACGTGCTTAAAAGGTGATGATTTGGTTTTGCCAGCATTTGGATATTGAATGATGCAGTCTGGAACAGTTGGTTCGCGGTTCATATTCGATATAGAAAGGCAGGGCTGAATCTACATGAAAATAATATTTTGGGGGAGAAAATTATGTCATTCAATTACAAAAGTTTACTTCCGACACCGGCGCAGATCAAGGCGGAATTTCCGCTGACACCGGAGTGCGTGGAGTTAAAAGCGGCAAGAGATAAAGAGGTTGCGGATGTTATCACGGGAAAGAGCAAAAAGTTCCTCGTGATCATTGGACCGTGCTCCGCGGACCGCGAGGACGCTGTATGTGAGTACATGAGCCGTCTCGCCAAGGTCAATGAGCAGGTTAAGGATAAGCTGGTTATCGTACCGCGTGTATACACAAATAAGCCGCGTACCACAGGCGGCGGATACAAGGGAATGCTTCATCAGCCGGATCCCGAGAAGAAGCCGAATATGTACGAAGGACTTGTAGCGATCCGTAAGCTTCATATGCGCGTGATCGAGGATTATGGATTCACGACAGCCGATGAGATGCTGTATCCGGAAAATTACAGCTACCTTTCCGATGTACTTTCCTATGTCGCGATCGGTGCGCGTTCTGTTGAGAACCAGCAGCACCGCCTTGTATCCAGCGGTATGGACGTTCCGGTTGGAATGAAGAACCCGACCAGCGGTGATCTCGGGGTTATGTTAAATGCGGTCTATGCTGCCCAGCATGGCCACGATTTTATTTACCGTACATGGGAAGTTGAGACAAAGGGTAATCCGCTGGCGCACACGATCTTAAGAGGCGCAGTCAGCAAGCATGGTCAGTGTCTGCCGAACTACCACTATGAGGATCTGGAGCTTCTCTACAGCCTGTACCAGGAGAGAGAGCTGTTGAATCCGGCCTGCATCGTTGACGCAAACCACTCTAACTCCAACAAGCGCTACATGGAGCAGATCCGTATCGTGAAGGAAGTTCTTCACAGCCGCCGCCACTCTGAGGAGATCCATAATTTCATCAAGGGCGTTATGGTCGAGAGCTACTTAGAGCCGGGCAGCCAGAAGATTGGCGAGCATATTTACGGAAAATCCATCACGGATCCGTGTCTTGGATGGGATGATACGGAGAAGCTGATCTATGATATTGCGGATGAGATCAAATAAGAGATAGAAATTATCGGTGCCGGCACATGAAATGTGTGCTGGGAACGGGAAATAGAGTAAATATTAAGCCATCGGGATGAAAGTGAAAATTATCATTCCGGTGGCTTTTTATAGTCGTGCATCTGGAAGAAGCTGCCGGCAGCAGGTCCTAGACGTTAGCAGTCTGGGCTGCTTTTGATGAGAACTCTCTCTCATAAAAGAAGATATACTGCTGCAGCACACCGGCGAACCCCGGATATTTCGAGAAATTTTCTTCGATCAGCGCCTCGCAGAGCCGTGATTCGGGAACATGACTGGTGCAGCGGCTTTTCGGGGCATACTCCCGCAGCAGGATCTTTTTGATCCAGGTGTCCACCGGGAAGGCACCGATATGGTGCAGACCGAAGAGGCAGATGCAGTTGGCAACTTTGACGCCTATGCCGTAGCAGGAGAGAAGAGCTTCCATGGAGTCGGAATAATTCAGTCCCCGCAGACGGTCAAGATCCATCTTTCCGGAGCAGACGTCTTCGCAGGTTCGCTTGATATACTTGGCACGGTAACCGAGCTTTAAGGCGAGGAGATCATCCAGGGAGGCGTGGTTTAACTCTTCAGGAGTTGGAAACGCATAATAATATCCGGAAGACAACTCATGCCGCGTTCCATATTTCTCACTCAGCGCCTCCACTAGCGCTCGGATCGCCGGAATTGTCTTTTGTTGTGAGATAATAAAGGTGATGATCATCTCCCAGAGATCCTGGTTCAGGATCCGTATTCCACTGCCGAAAGCCGCCGCTTTTGAAAGATATTCATCCGCAGGGTCAACAGTGCGGATATAAGCACCATAATCCGTCCCAAGATCAAAATAATGATTCCAGAATGCAGACTCGTCATCGGGACAGTGAAAAATCACCTCATCCCTATTCTGCTCCACAATAAGAAAATGTCCGCTGCTGATGACCCGGTAAGCTGTCTGCGGATCATTCGGGGCACAGGGAATCATACGGAAACACTGACCGGAGTCGGCGATCTGGCGGAGGTTGAAGTTCTTTAAGTTTTTTGAAATCATAGAGTACCTCCTGGCTGGTCAGCGGGTCTGCCTAGGAACAAAAGAAATTTTTAAAGTCATTCCCATTCCTTCGGCAAGGCGCTGAAGCAGTTTGATGGATGGATTTCGACTTCCATTTTCCAGACGGCTGATCTCAGTCTGGTTGATTCCTGTTCTTTCGGAAAGTTCTTTTTGCGTCATGTTCTGACTGATTCTGGCGTCGATAATTGCCCGGATGATATCCATTTCCGGTTGAATCTCGTCATATGCGGCGGAAAAATCTGGATTTTGCATTTTCTGTTTTTTATATTCCTGAAGTGTCATGCATGTCCTCCTCTGAATATAGTTTCTTTTTCTCAAAAGTGCGGTCAATAATTCTTTCTTTGGTGTTTTGTGTGTCTCCTTATATGATATGAGATATATCTCAATAAGTCAATGGAATTGTAATTTAGAAATAAAAAAGGTTAATAAATCATGAATCAAAAGATTTGATAAAGATTAAAAGAACCAGATTAAAACGAATTGAACATCAGAAGAATATTTATGAAATAAAAAAGAAAGTTGTCTCCCGCCAAATTTAGAGATGGCGGGAGACAAAAAATTATTCAGCAAGTGCCTTCTTGTTCGCTTTCGCCTGGAACTTTTCGTTCTGGATAATAAAGCGCTCGTGGCGGCCTCCGCCGATCTTTCCTTTGGCGTCGTAAGCGGCAACATCGAATACGAGACGACGTCCGTCTACCTCGACAAGTTCAGTCTCGCACCATACGGTCATTCCAAGCGGTGTCGGTGCGTCGTGTGTTACGTTTAAGAGTGTACCCACAGTACCGCAGCCCTCGTCGAGCTGATCAGCAACGCTCATCCAGGCGGTCTTTTCCATTAAAGCGGTCATAGCCGGTGTCGCGAACACGTCGAGTGTGCCGCTTCCCATTGTTTTTGCGGAGTTTGCGTCAGAGACAACAACCTCCTGTCTTCCTTTTATTCCAGTTTCCAGCATAAGTTTGTCCTCCATGATTAAATGAATACCGTAACTGTTCAGTACCCTCACAGTTACGCGCAAAAATCCATTCTAAATCGGCTGTGTCGATAGGATTTTTGCCTTCTAGTCTAAGTTTTCTTACGGTCAGCGAAGTAAATGCGCAGACCTACTGAATAGTTACTGAATACCACAGTTTACAATACCGGAGATCCTGACAGTGACAGCAAAGATCCGGGATTTAAACCGGGAAAGTGTGATCAGCGCGGCGTTATCCTGCCTGACACTGACATATAAAGTATAGAATACTCATACATAAATTGCAAGAAAAGACTTACTGGTCTGTGATCATTTTTTTCAGATTCTCAAAAAGTTCCAGATCGGATTTTGTCACGCGGATGTTGGAGGCAAGTTCCTTGCCGTCCGGTTCGATAACCTTAAATTCGATGATCATGTTTTCCTGAATGCCATGTTTGTAGACCGCACGCCAGAAAGCCGGGAATTTCGGGTGGTTTCTGGTAAAGGTCTGCCAGGAGTTTTTGAACTGCAGAAACATCATTGGGTTTATACTCAAAATATCTTCCTCTTTCCTAAAATTGTGTTTCAGGTAGTCACGCAGCGGGTCGGATGGACGCCGATGCCACTGTTTGCGCAAGGCACGAACAGTAACATGCTGATGGATTCCAGTATAAAATATTTGAGCAGGAATTGCAAGATATGGGAATAGTATGCTACAATTAGCACTGAGAAAGTGGTTACTGTATACGAATAGGAATTATCTGAACTGAAAATTCCGTACAATACAGTGGTGGATTTTACCGATTTGGAATGCGAAGCATCGGGAAAACGATGGTCAGGCAGTTGTAAAGGAGAGATACGATGTTGGAGGACGCAAAAAAACGGATGGCAGAAAATGTCATTTGTAATTTGAAAAAAAGAAATATGGAGGGAATCTATTGCCGGGATAAGAAAGAGGCAGTGGAAACGGTACTCTCGCTGATCGAACCCGGTGCTTCCATCGGCTGGGGCGGCTCGGCATCGATCCGGGAGCTGGGGATTCTGGCTGAATTGGAGAAATCCGGACATGAGATGCGGGATTATCCGATGAAAGATAAAGAGACGATGGGAAATCCTTCATATCTCGGCTCCTGCAGTGCGGACTGTTTCCTTATGGGAACGAATGCGATCACTGTAAAAGGCGAACTGGTCAATATTGACGGTGCGGGAAACCGTGTGGCCTGTTTGATCCATGGACCCAGACAGGTGATCATTGTTGTCGGAATGAATAAGCTGGTGCGGAGTATTGAGGATGGAATCGACCGGATCCAGACGCAGGCTTGTCCGATCATTGCAGATGCTACCGGCCGGAAAACGCCATGTGGTGTAAAGGGAGTCTGCATGGACTGCCAGTCCCCCGACTGTATGTGCTGTTCGATCGTTGTTACACGGAGATCCCGATATGACGGACGGATCAAGGTTGTGATCGTTGGGGAAAATTTAGGCTATTAAAATAAGATTACTGGAGGAACCCAATGTTTTTTATTGGCGGAATTACTCAGGGAACAAAAGAACTGATTTATAACGCGGCGGCGATGATCTGTGGCCGCTGCGGGAGATATGGACGGTATCAGGTGTTTATGACCTATATGTGCCTGTCCTTTTTCTTTATTCCAATCTTTAAATGGGGGCGGAAATATTATGTGAAGACAAGCTGCTGCGGGACCATTTACCAGCTGGACGAGGAAGTCGGAAAGCGGATCGCCGCAGGAGAGGATGTTTCGATCCGTGAGGAAGATCTGACGCTCGTCTCAGAGGGACATGACGCTCCGGCCTGGGACGTGCCGTTGAAGCGGTGTTCGAACTGCGGTTATGAGACGAAGGAAAACTTTGAATACTGCCCGAAGTGCGGAAAGAGGTTTTAAGACATGAAGATCACATACATTCATCACAGCGCGTTTCTCGTGGAGACGGAGTCGGCGTACCTGCTGTTTGACTATTTCCAGGGGAAGCTGCCGGAGTTTTCGGAGGAAAAACCGCTCTATGTGTTCGCCAGTCACAGACATCCGGATCATTTTTCAAAGGTGATCTTTGAACTGGAGGAGAAACATCCGAAGATCCATTATATTCTGGCATTTGATATCTGGAGTAAGCGGGTTCCGGAATCTTGTAAAGGAAAGACAGAATTTTTAAATCCGGGGCAGATACTGGATGACGGAACGCTGAAGGTCGAGGGATTTAAGTCCACGGATGAGGGCGTCGCGTTCTGGTGCAGTGTGGATGGCCTGGAGATCTACCATGCCGGAGATTTAAACCACTGGTACTGGGATGGGGAAGATCCGCAGTGGAATAAGAATATGACGAAGGCTTACCGGGAGGAGATCGCAAAGATGCATGGCAGGAAGGCGGATATTGCGTTTTTACCGCTGGATCCGAGACTCGGTGAATATTTTTACTTGGGAATCGATGATTTCGTGAAGGAAGTCGACGTGAAACATATTTTCCCGATGCACTTCTGGGGGGAATACGATGTGGCGGAGCGGCTGAAAAAAATGCCGTGTTCGGCGGGATACCGTGACAGGATCGTTGAGATCCATGAAGAGGGAGAAGGCTGGGAAATCTGAGAGGGGGAATAAAATGCAGCTTGCGACCTCAATGAATATCGGAAAAGTGATGGATGAAGAAGCGAAAAGAGAACGGTTTGCTTCCTGGTACATTACATTACCTGGAATTCCTGAGTACGAAAAAGAAATGATAGAGAAGTCATTGAAATATAACGTGTGGAAAGAACTCATAACACTATTCGTTATTTATATGATCTTATCATTGACATGGTTTTTCGGTGCTGGGCTGTATGATCCTTTTCAGAGCATAACGGGCTATAAACTCACAGGAAAAAAGAATGTCATCGCAGTTGTACAGGAAGATGGACAGTCATTGCGTCTGAAAGATCCAAATAAAGGTGAGCATGTACAGTATACACTTGCCGAACTTGGAATGGATCCGGTACAGTATTCTTACGGAAACAGGCTTCAGACATACTGGGAGAAGGAAACGGATGGTGAGTATCATTTCCTTGCCATACTGCCGGAAAAACAGGTATCGAAAATAGAAGGCCTTTATTACGGGGTGATAGGAGTCGGATATTTTACGATTCTTATTGGCGGAATCAGCGTATTTTTCATTCGAAGGAAGCGGTACACGGGATGGTTCCCGCGTTTCTACGATAGGCTGGAAAAGTTTTATTCAGAGCATGCTGTCTGGAGAAAGTACAGTGTTGAAGAGGGATATGACACGATAGATGCCATTATTGCTTACGGAAATAAAAATCAGCCATCCTTTGTAAAAGAATTTTCTTGTACCCGGCTTACAAGAGAGGACGAGAAGAAAAAGAAATCAAAGATAATCGCTGTATGGTTGACGACTATAGCTGGCATGACAGGAATCGTACTGATCATTTCACTGCAGGTGAGTATTGCGTCAGAAATCGAACAAAGGAAAAATGAGGCAAGGACGGCAGCTGTTTTAGAAAAACTGCAGGCTGCGATCAACGGAAAAAGGTCCGGTCCGGATGATGGATCAGAAGATTACAACTATGCAGATATGATCGACCGGGCGAGAAATACATTTCCGGAAGAAGATGTTTACTACAAGCTTCTGACAACGGAAGAGTACGTTTCGTTAATCGTCACAACAAAGAAAAAACAAAATGTCTGCTTTGACCGGTATGTACCGGTACATGGCTCGATTGGCGAAGAGGGAACAGAGTATAAGCTTGAAATTTCTATGGTATCGGACGCAATCCAGCCGGATGATATTTTACATAATTATACAGGGATTCTTTTGTCTACGATACCGTAATGTGAAACAAGTATAATTTGAGAGGAGAACACCATGAAATTCACATTTGCGCATAATAATTTTAATGTCATAGATCTTGACAAGTCCTTAAAATTCTATGAGGAAGCTCTTGGATTAAAGGAAGTAAGAAGAAAAGAAGCGGCGGACGGGAGCTTTATCCTGGTATACCTCGGAGACGGCGTGACACCGCACCAGTTAGAGCTCACATGGCTCAGGGACTGGGAGAAAGATCACTATGATCTTGGAGACAACGAGTTCCATCTTGCATTCCGGGTAGATGATTTCGAGGCGGCTCACGCAAAGCACAAAGAGATGGGATGCATCTGCTTTGAAAATGAGAAGATGGGGATCTATTTTATCACAGATCCGGATAATTACTGGCTGGAGATCGTTCCGACGAGAAAATAATGAAAAGGTCCGACAGCCAGACATATGAAAAATTCACACATCAGGCAGAAATGACGGAAACTGTTCTCACTGGAAAAATAGCAGCCGGTCAGAGATAGGAAACATAGAAACAGATAAAACAGGAGGAGCTAAGATGATTCTGATTAAAAACGGACGAGTAGTAGACGCAAAGAGCAATACCGACGGGATCCTGGACGTTGTCATTGATGGCGGAAAGATAAAGACCATCGGAAAAGTGGAAGATGATGGAAGCTATGAGCAGGTGATCGACGCAGACGGCTGTGTCGTAGCGCCGGGCCTCATTGACGTCCATGTTCACTTCCGCGATCCGGGACTTACATACAAAGAGGATATCCAGACAGGCTCCGCCGCAGCGAAAAAGGGCGGATACACAACGGTTGTCACCATGGCAAATACAAAACCGCCGGTAGACAATGTGGAGACCGTAAAATATATCATCGCAGAAGGAGAGAAGACAGGTATCAATGTTCTTCCGGCCGCATGCGTTTCTGTTGGAATGAAGGGGCAGGAGCTCACGGATATGGACGCCTTAAAGGCAGCAGGAGCTGTTGGATTTACGGACGATGGAATCCCGCTGATGAACGAGAAACTCGTCTACGAGGCCATGAAGAAGGCGAAAGAGTTAAATGTACCGCTGAGCTTCCATGAGGAAGACCCGGCATTCATCTCCGAGAACGGAATCAACGCAGGTGCAGTCGCAAAAGAGCTTGGAATCACAGGTTCCCCGGCACTTGCTGAGGATTCTCTCGTGGCCCGTGACTGCATGATCGCCTTGCACACAGGCGCGTCAGTCAATATCCAGCATATCAGCTCCGCCACATCTGTAAAGGCTGTGAAGCTTGCGAAAGAGCTTGGAGCAAACGTGACAGCGGAGGTCACTCCTCACCATTTCACATTAGATGAGACCGCTGTTTTAGAACATGGCGCAATGGCGAAGATGAACCCGCCCCTTAGAACCGCAAAGGACCGCGAGGGAATTATTGAAGGAATCAAGGACGGCTCCATCGATATGATCGCCACCGACCACGCTCCGCACAGCGCGGAGGAAAAGGCAGTTCTTCCGGTATGGAAAGCACCGAGCGGAATTATCGGTCTTGAGACTGCTCTCGGCCTTGCGGTGACAGAGCTTGTGAAGAAAGGCCACCTGACTACCATGCAGCTTGTGGAGAAAATGTGCGTGAATCCGGCGAAGCTGTATCACTTTGATAAGGGATATCTAACAGAGGGCGGGGATGCCGATATCGTGATCTTCAATGAGAACGAGGAATGGACCGTTACAGATGATGAGATCGCGTCCAAGTCCCACAACACGCCGTTTATCGGAACAAAACTTTTCGGACGTGTGAAGTATACGATCTGCGGTGGAAAGATTGTATACAAGGATTAAGAACATTCAGCAGAGCTCCCTGGCATCGGGCTGATAAGACTCAGAGAGTCCGGTTGGAGCTGGATCCGGGGAGTGCAGCTGTTTTCAGCAATGCAGGAGGAGGCAAAGCTGAGAATTGTGAGAAATAAAGAACAGGAGAAAACAAGTCATGAAAAAATACCAGGTGCTTCTTTTTGATGTGGATGGAACACTTCTGGATTTCGACAAGGCGGAGAGGATCGGCATCGAGCGGGTACTCACCCACTTTGGCGTACCGGCTACAGAGGAGAATGTGCAGAAGTACCACCATCTGAACAAAAGCTACTGGCAGAAGTTAGAGCGCGGGGAGATCACGAGAGAGCAGGTGTTAAGCCTGCGATTTGAGGATTTCTTCAGTGACTTCGGAATCAAGGTAAATGGCGCTGAGGTCGATGGATTGTACCGCCAGACATTAAATGAGAGTGCGTTTCTCTTAGACGGAGTCATGGACCTTCTTAATGGCTTAAAGAATCGTTATGAGCTTCATATCGTTACAAACGGTGTCGCTGAGACCCAGTATAAACGCCTCGCGGCAGCAGGACTGGATAAACTGTTTCAGGGAATCTATGTTTCAGAGGAGTCCGGATACCAGAAGCCGCAGCAGGAGTACTTCGATTACTGCTTTAAAAAGATGGGCAGAAATGACGTGGAGAACATGCTGATCATCGGTGACTCCCTGACTTCTGACATCCGTGGAGGAAACAATGCCGGAATCGATACCCTGTGGTACAACCCGCACCATCAGGAGAATACAGCCGGGGTGCATGTGGATTACGAGGCGGATACGTTGGAAAAGATAGGTGAGATGCTGAGTTAATTTCAGAAAGACAGCAGCAGGCAATTTTTCTGAAAAGTTATGTAAACTAAAAGTACCCGGAATGAGATAAAATCCATGGAAAATCATTTTGAAGGCTGGTTTTACTGCTGGTACCTTTCAAAATTGCAAAAAGTCATAGCAATACTGAGAAATATTGTCAGACATCTTGACAAATAAGAAGATTTTTCTTATAATTAAGTTTTCCCGGAGAGCATTGTCCGCCGCATACGGATCCGGTGAAGGGACAGAAAGAGCGGCGGCGAATATATAGAAATGAGGGGTGTATTTCATGAACAAGAACACGACAGATATCACATTATCGGCTTATTTTAATGACATCGTAATCGGATACTACGAGGACGAGGATCTGGTAAAACAGTTTGGAAGACAGCTTGGTTTCGACGTGGATATGGACACCTTTATGGCGGTCTCTTTCCAGTATCCGTCTGATATGAATGTAAAACCGGAAGACCGTGAGAAGCTCACAGACGCGGCAAACGCGATCATCGCTCTCTCCGATATCAACAAGAAGATCGGTGGAAAGCAGATTATCACCTGCGACAGCGGCGTATGCGTGATCCTGATCATGAACGACAAATCCGCAATGCGTGACCTGATCCCGCAGATCAAGGAGACAGCCCTTGAGCAGGTAGAAAAGATCAATTCTGACAGAAAGATCCGCGTCGGCATCGGTACGATCGAGAGCGGAATCAAGGGAATCAAGCATACATACATCAATGCCCAGGATGCGGTAAAGGCCGGCGAGATCTTCAAGAAAGACCGTGTGATCCTTGAATACATGGGTATGGAGATTTACAGCAGCATCAACCAGATGGTTGTAAACTTCGGTGACCGCCTTACCAGAACCGTTTTAAAACAGCTCGGTGAGACTGAGAAGCGGGTTCTCGCGAAATACTACAAATGCAAAGAGGACATCGCTGAGACTGCAAGACAGCTCGGAATGTCTGAGGATGATGTAAAGACAAGCTTAAATATGGTCCGCATCAATACCGGACTTGACGTAAACGATACAGAGGATAACTTCAAGCTCCACTTTATCATGATCGCGAAGAAAGTCCTTGAAAACGACGAGAGAATCAAGAAGAATCGTTAATTCACCAGAAAGTTTCTGTTGCTGTCTGCCAATGGCATGAACAGCGGAGTGTAGAAGGTGGACGATACAGAAGAAATCAGCAACAGCCCTGCGCATAATATGTGCCGGGCTGTGAGCCGTTATGGATGGTAAAATGCTGAATGGTAAAAGATAAACAGGCGGGGATCTGCCGGACAGAAGGGGATACAAATATGAAGACAATGCTGGAGCGCGGAGCCGGAATTCTGATGCCGGTGTCAAGCCTGCCGTCACCATACGGAATCGGTACATTTGGCAGTGCGGCCTATGATTTCGTGGACTTCTTAAAGAAAGCAAGACAGAAATACTGGCAGGTTCTGCCGGTGGGACCGACAAGCTACGGGGACAGCCCGTACCAGTCATTTTCCGCTTTTGCGGGAAATCCGTACTTTATCGATCTGGATACCCTGGTGAAGGAGGGACTTCTCACACAGGACGAGATCAACGCCTGTTACTGGGGGGATAATCCGACCCAGGTGGCGTACGACGCGGTGTTCTGGTACCGGTTTCCACTGTTGAAAAAGGCGTACGCGAGAAGTGAGTACCGCGAGGAACAGGGCTACGAGAAGTTCTGTATGGACAGCTGGTTCTGGCTGAATGATTACGCATTTTACATGGCGTTAAAGTTCCATTTTGATAATAAAGAATGGCTGGCATGGCCGGAAGATATCCGGTTCCGGAAGAAAGAAGCGGTGGAGTCCTACCGCGAGGAATTGAAGGACGAGATCGACTTCTGGAAGTTTTTACAGTATAAATTCTACCAGCAGTGGGGAAAGCTCCGCGCATATGCGAATGAGCAGGGAATCTCCATCATCGGTGATATTCCGATCTACGTGGCACTTGACAGCGCGGATGTCTGGACCCACCCGGAGTTATTCCTTTTGGATGAGGAGAACCTGACTCCGATCAAGGTTGCCGGAGTTCCGCCGGACGCCTTCAGCGAGACGGGACAGCTCTGGGGAAATCCGCTTTACCGCTGGGATGTTCAGGAAAAGACCGATTTCGCATGGTGGAAGGAGCGCATGAAAGCGTCTGCCCGCCTGTATGACGTGGTCCGTATCGACCACTTTATCGGTGTAACCCAGTACTACGCGATTCCGGCGGGTTCCGAGGACGGAAAGACAGGCGAGTGGTTAAAGGGACCTGGAAAGAAGCTCACAGATGCCATCAACATGGTCATCGGTGACACGAAGATCATCGCGGAGGATCTTGGAATCTTTGTTCCGGAGGTCAAGGAGCTTCTTGAGGAGACAGGATATCCGGGAATGAAGATCATCGAGTTCGCCTTCAGCGGCGACCGCTTCAACGAGCACCTGCCGCATATGTACTCCCCGAATTCCGTCGTTTACGGCGGAACCCATGACAACGAGACTCTGGTGGGCTACTTTAAGCCGGAGGCGCGCCAGTGGTGGGAGTTGCAGTATATCGCAGACTACATGGGTGTCTCCCATCAGCATGAGGTCGTAGACAAGGTCTTAAAGACCGCCTACGCGTCTGTAGCCAGCGTTGTGATCTTCCAGGCGCAGGATGTCTTAAAGCTCGATAGCTGGGCGAGAATGAACACGCCGGGTACGGTGGGAAACAACTGGAGATGGAGAATGAAACCGGGCGAGCTGACGCAGGATCATATCAACCATCTGTCATGGCTGGTCGATACATTCGGACGGTTTTAGATCGAAAAAAATGCAAAAATCACGGTAGAATTACCGAAGGGAAAAGTCAATTTTTGTCGAGAAAAACAGATGTTTGCGGTACGCGGCACAGTGCCGAGAAATAAGGAAAAACGGGCGGTTCGTAAGGATAAAACAGACCGCCCGTTTCTTGGAAATTCGATTGACACAAGACCAGAAGTGTGATATTGTTAAGTTAATTCCGATGCACTATTGAACTCACATGTTTTTGTAAGTCATTTGCGCGATACGATGAATTACAAAAGCATGTGAGTTTTTTGAAATAAAGACCAACAGCGATGTGTGGGGATTTCCAATAGTCTTAGTACGGAAAAATTCAATTTTTTATGGAGGTACCAAAATGAACAACGGTACAGTTAAGTGGTTCAATTCTGAGAAAGGCTACGGATTCATCTCCAACGATAATGGCGGCGACGACGTATTCGTACACTTTTCCGCAATCGTAGGCGACGGCTTCAAGACTCTTGAAGAGGGCCAGAAGGTTACTTTCGACACAGAGCAGGATCCGAAGAACAGCAAGAAGCTTCGCGCTGTTAACGTAGTTAAACTCTAATTCGAATAAACAAGAATTAAAAGAACTGCCGTTCCGAGTTGCACTTGGGTCGGCAGTTTTTTTGTCTCGCAGGATTTTTCCTTGAAAAACAGGCTTTTTTCGCGAAAAGCCTTGCAAAAAACTGTGTTCTTTAATAGAATAAGAAGGACTTTGATAACTGACCGGCAGGCTGGAGACATTTGCGGAAGGTTATCGTTTTAAGTTCTGCCAGGGTTTAGATCCGAGGCAGGCTGCTTGTGCCCGGCGCGGGGGATGCGCTAAGGCGCATTTCACAGATACCCCTTGTCAGTTAAAAGGAGATTTAGAAAATGATTAGTGCAAATAATGTGACACTCCGTGTCGGTAAAAAAGCTTTATTTGAAGACGTAAACATTAAATTTACAGAAGGAAACTGTTATGGTCTGATCGGTGCCAACGGTGCTGGAAAGTCCACATTCTTAAAGATCTTATCCGGTCAGCTCGAGCCGACAAACGGTGAGGTTGCGATCACTCCGGGTCAGCGTCTTTCCTTCTTACAGCAGGACCACTTTAAATACGACGAGTACACAGTTCTCGATACCGTTATCATGGGAAATAAGCGCCTTTATGACATTATGAAGGAAAAAGACGCGATCTACATGAAGGAAGAGTTCACAGACGAGGATGGAATCAAGGCTGCAGAGCTTGAGGGAGAGTTCGCTACCATGAACGGATGGGAAGCGGAGTCCGACGCTGAGAACCTGTTAAACGGTCTTGGTATCGAGACAGACCTCCATTACAAAACAATGAAAGACCTTCTCGGACCACAGAAGGTAAAAGTTCTCCTCGCCCAGGCATTATTCGGAAATCCGGATATCCTGCTCCTCGACGAGCCGACGAACCATCTGGATCTCGACGCGATCGCATGGCTTGAGGAGTTCCTGATCAACTTTGAGAATACTGTTATCGTGGTATCCCATGACCGTTATTTCTTAAATAAAGTCTGCACGCAGATCGCTGATATCGACTACGGCAAGATCCAGCTCTATGCCGGAAACTATGATTTCTGGTTCGAGTCCAGCCAGTTGATGATCAAGCAGATGAAGGAGGCAAACAGAAAGAAAGAGGAGAAGATCAAAGAGTTGCAGGAGTTCATCCAGAGATTCTCCGCCAACGCTTCCAAGTCCAAGCAGGCGACATCCAGAAAACGTGCGTTAGAGAAGATCGAGCTTGACGAGATCCGCCCGTCCAGCAGAAAATACCCGTATATCGACTTCCGTCCGGCCCGTGAGATCGGAAACGAGGTTCTCTCCGTTGAGGGACTTACAAAGACCATCGACGGCGTAAAGGTTCTCGACAATATTTCCTTTACCCTGGGAAGAGAGGACAAGGTTGCCCTTGTAGGACCGAACGAGCTTGCGAAGACCACACTCTTCAAGATCCTCTCCGGTGAGATGGAGCCGGATTCCGGAAGCTACAAATGGGGTCTCACAACGACTCAGGCGTACTTCCCGAAGGATAACAGCGCAGAGTTCAATAATGATGATACGATCGTAGACTGGCTGACCCAGTACTCCCCGGAAAAGGATGTCACATATGTCCGCGGATTCCTCGGAAGAATGCTGTTTGCCGGTGAAGACGGCGTAAAGAAGGTAAAGGTTCTCTCCGGTGGTGAGAAGGTGCGCTGCATGCTCTCCAAGATGATGATCTCCGGCGCGAACGTGCTGATGTTCGATGAGCCGACGGACCATCTGGACATGGAGTCCATTACAGCCCTGAACAACGGAATGAAGAAGTTTCCGGGCGTGATCATCTTCTCCTCCCGTGACCATCAGGTCGTAGAGACGACCGCAAACCGTATCATGGAGATCATCAACGGCCAGTTGATCGATAAGATCACGACCTATGACGAGTACCTTGAGAGCGATGAGATGGCGAGAAAGAGATTCACCTATACGATCACTGAGAGTGAAGAGAATGATGACTGATTCTGCCGCCTGAATTGAGATAGAAAATGGCAGTGTAAACTGCCTGCAGAAAAAACAGAGCATATATTCAACCATACCCTATGTAAAACATTGGCATGCGAAGATATATGCTCTGTTTTTGCGTATTTACACTTAGTTTTGGCGGAACCGGTTAATTAGCCCCGGCTTTCGCCAGAACCTTCTTCATCGAAGTGAGATACACGATCACCGAAGCAATCGGTCCAAGGATATCAGATACCGGTTCTGCGTAAAATGCCGCTTCAGCTCCGAACACTGCGGGAAGCAGGAAAAGGGATACGAAGTATGCGCCTTTTCGGAAGAAGGAAAGCGGCAGGGCAACCTGTACCTGACCGAGGCCGGTGAAACCGTCGACGATCTCATACTGGAATGCCAGCGGAATGATCGCCAGAGTGAAGATCCGGATCGCCCGGAGCGCTTCTGCGGCAACAACCGGGTCTGCTGTAAAGAGACGGACAAACAGGCCGCCGATGGTACGCGCAAGGACGAAGAGCAGAGCGGTGTATGCCGCAGCAAGGCTAAAGATGTACTTCTGCGCATTCTTTACGCGGTCGGTCTTTCCGGCTCCGAAATTGTAGGCAAGAACAGCCTGAGTTCCGCTGGTGATACCGCCGAGAGGCATGGTGACTACGAGCATGAAGCTCTGGGCAATGGTCGCGCAGGTGATCAGAAGGTCTCCGCGCTCCGCACCGCCGTATTTTTGCAGGATCGCGTTCATGGTGATGATCATGACGTTATCCATGGCGATGATGATAAATGGGGTAAAGCCGATGGTGAGCACTCTGCGGATCAGCCGCCAGCTGTAACCGCCGAAGGTGATACGCACCGGCATATTTTTTCCGAACAGTGTATTTAGGACGAAAGCGCAGCTCGCCATCTGGGAGATGACGGTTGCGACGGCGGCACCGGAGACGCCCATGTGGAGGCCGAAGATGAAGATCGGATCCAGAATGATGTTCAGCACCGCGCCGAGGACGACGGAGTACATGCCGGTCTTTGCAAAGCCCTGACAGATGATAAACTGATTCATACCTGTGGACATCAGGGCGAATACGGTTCCAGTCAGATATATTGTAAAATATGCGTTTGCGTAGGGCAGCGTGATATCGCTGGCACCAAAATACCGCAGCATCGGAATGTGGATTGGGTAGATGCAGGCCACCATGAGGAGGGAACATACTGCCAGCATGAGGAAGCAGTTTGCAAGGATCCGCTCGGCGGCCTTTTTATCGCCCTGTCCCATCTTCATGCTCATAAGCGGGGCACCGCCGATTCCCACGAGAAACGCGACGGAGCCGACCATAGTGACTACCGGACCGCAGACACCGGCCCCCGCCAGTGCCATGTCGCCGGAGCCGGGGATATTTCCGATATACATGCGGTCTACGATACTGTAAAGGACGCTGACAAACTGTGCCAGCATACTGGGAATTGCGATCCGGACGACGAGTTTTTTTATGTCGTCACGGCCGAGATCATTTTCAGCAGCCATAATAAAACTCTCCTGTATAAAATCCGCAGTACAGAAAAACTGTACTGCGGAATATTTGTGTACTTGCGTGAAGATGTAGATTGTCGCAAGTGACCTCGCGAATGTGCCAAGGCACATTCTTATTTTGTATTAAGCATTGTGGATAGGGGATCCGGCTTTTGGCGTGTCTATAGCCTTGCCGGTCTGTTCCAGCATATCCAGACGATGGTTGATCTTTTTCTGGTTTTCGATGATCAGATCCATTTTTTTGTGCAGGTCATCGATAATGAGTTCACTCTTTAAATTGACCTTAAAGTCGTTTTCCGCGCGTTGTCTGTCCTTTGCCTCCTGTCGGTTCTGGCTCATCATGATAAGGGGAGCCTGAATGGCAGCAATGCAGGAAAGTACCAGATTTAAAAGGATAAACGGGTAGGCATCAAAGGCCTTCGTTCCAAGGATAACGTTGACAGCCATCCATCCGACCATGACAGCGATAAAGCTGAAGATAAATGCCCAGCTTCCGGCAAATTTCGCTACTGCGTCGGATGCTCTCTGGCCGAAGGACAGCTTTTCTGTCTCATTGGAATTTTCTGTGATGTTTGTCATGATCAGCTGATGGATCAGCTCTTCATCTGTAAATTCCTGATCAGTCCTGTTCAGGAGTTCCCGGATGATTTTTTTTCGTTCGTTTCCGCTTTTCATTTTCATAGTGAATCTCCTTATGTCCGGCATATAAAACGCGTGCAGCGCATCGGTGATGCATGCGGACACTGCTCTGTACTGATAACTGGTAACTGCTAAATTCTCCCAGTTGGCGGTGGGAGGACAAGTACATAGAGTATAGCACGTTTTCCTGGGCGGGTAAATGGCACATAGGAAGATTATAGGCAAAAAAGAAAAGGGGAAAAATGTAAACCAAATAATAAAAACGGGTTGACAAATGCACGGAATCTGCGTATGATAGGAAAAGAATCGATCAGAACAATTCCATTTTGTGATATGCGTACCGGAATGTAGAATTTAAGAACGATAGAATTTAAGATCCGGCGGCAGAAATGATGGATGTTGGGAGGAACACAAAGATGGAAAAGACAACAGCAAAACACATGTCCACCGCGCAGATGACGGTGACAGCACTTATGACAGCGATTACCTGTATCCTGGCACCGATGGCACTTCCGATTCCGATCAGCCCGGTACCGATCAGCCTGACAAACCTTGTCATCTTCTTTATGGCGTATATTCTCGGAATGAAGCTTTCCGTAGCGAGCTATGTATTATACCTGCTCTTAGGAACAGTAGGACTTCCGGTATTCTCCGGATTTAGTGGCGGTGTCGGTAAGCTTCTCGGACCGACCGGCGGCTACCTGATCGGATTTATCTTTCTGGCAGCGATCGCAGGCTTCTTCGTTGAGAAGTTTCCGGCAAAGATCTACATGCATGTAGTCGGAATGATCATCGGAATGGCGATCTGCTATATCTTCGGAACCGCATGGCTTGCGGGACAGCTCGGAATGAGCTTCGTGGCAGCTCTCGGCATCGGCGTTATCCCGTATCTTCCGGGCGACACAGCGAAGATCATCATTGCGATCATCGCAGGTCCGCAGATCCGCAAGGCGGTTTCCAGATTTATGTAAGTTGGACAACGTTAATCAGGTATTTCATAAAAACTTATACATCCTAATTTAAATTCACAGCAAAAGCCGTAAAGAAAAGACGGTCTGCTGTGAATTTTAATTTTATGAAATGGATACAGAAACCATTGCGGGCGGGAGGTGTGCAGATATTTATTAGTGTATCAAACAATTATTTATAAGCATAAATAATATACATTCTGATGAGCGGAATGCCTCTAAAAACTGTCAAAAAATCATAGAAAAATCTTGACATTTGTCCATAAAACTCGTTATGATATTTTCTGCACTATACTGACTCATTAGTTGCCTGAGTAACCCGTAAAAAAGTCTGCATTTGCAGACCTTTTTTGTGTAATGGGGACTTCTAAGGAATTTCAGGCAGACTGCCGTGAAAGGCTCTGCATCCAGCCCGCACAGATATAGTGAAGGAGGAAACACCATGAAATCAGTTCATGAAGCATTAGATCAGATCCTGCCGGAGATCATCGCAATGAGCGAAGATATTTACTGTCATCCGGAGCTTGGATTTAAGGAGTTCAGAACAAGAAAAAAGGCGATCGAGGCACTCGACAAGGCGGGGATTCCGCATGAAGATGTCGCGTACACGGGAATCCGGGCAGTCTTAGATTCCGGAAAGCCGGGGCCGAATATCGGCCTGATCACGGAATTCGACGCGGTTCCGACCTTCGGACATCCGTACGCCAGTGAGGACAGCTGCGCGGCTCATACCTGCGGCCACTACGGTCAGCTGGGCGTTATGATGAGCTTATTTTTAGCCATCAGGGAATCCGGTATGTTAAAGGATCTCTGCGGAAAGGTCACACTTCTCGTGACGCCGGCGGAGGAGTTCTGCGATATGGATTACCGGAAGGGGCTTATTAAGGAAGGAAAGATCTCCCACCCGTCAGGCAAGCAGGAGATGATCGCCACAGGCATTTTTGATGATGTGGACATCATGTTATCCTGCCACGCTATGGGGATCGATATGACAAAGTATCATGCGGAGATCGGTTCCAGCTTAAACGGCTTTATCATGAAGCGGGCAATCTTTACAGGAAAGGCGTCCCACGCAGGAGCGAACCCGGAAGGCGGCGTAAACGCGCTCAACGCGGTAAACCTTGCCATGACAGGGATCAACTTCCTGAGAGAGACTTTCCGAGCAGATGACGCGATCCGCGTCCATTTCTATGTGCCGGAAGGTGGTCAATCCGTCAATACGGTTCCGGGAAGAACACAGCTTGAGATGTATGTCCGGGCGAAGACAGTTCCGGCGATCTTTGAGACAAACGCGAAAGTGACCCGCGCGATCCGCGCCGGAGCACTTGCGATCAACTGTGATCTTGAGATCCAGGATACACCGGGATATTTCCCGCTCCATCAGGACGAGAACTTGACAGAGCTTGTGAAGAAACACATTTTAGATTATATCGACGAGAGCATGATCGCCCAGGGAACCCACGGCTTCGCTTCCGGAGATATGGGAGACTTATCCCTTATGTGGCCGATCGTTGAGATCGGTGTTGCCGGATTTGAGGGCAGCATCCACGGAAAAGATTTTAAGACGGCGGATCCGGAGCAGGCATACTGTGTCCCGGCTCATTATTTTGCAGATACCGTGGCAGATCTCTTATCCGACGGCGGTGCGTCCGCGTGGAAGATCAAAGAGGCGTTCAAGCCGGTGATGAACAAGAAAAATTATCTGGAAACTCTGGATAGTTTGAATAAATCAACTTTTTACGAAAAGGAGAACAACTAATTATGAAAAAGAAATTCTTATGCAGCACACTTGCAATGGCGATGACAGCTTCCATGCTGTTTGGATGCGCAAGCGAGAGCAAGACCGAGACAACCGCAGCAGCAGGCGAGACAACCGCAGCAGCTGCTGAGACAACTGCAGAGGCAGCAAAGGCTGAGACAAACGGCGAGAAGTTAAAAGTAACACTTCTTGTTACCGGTTCCTTCGGCGATAAGGCATTCAACGACTCCGCACAGGCCGGTATGGAAAAGCTTGAGGCCGAGCTTGGTGACAAGGTTGAAGTAAACATGGTCGAGATGGGCAGCGACAAGACAAAGTTCGAAGGTTCCATGTTAGACGCTTGTGAGTCCGATGCAGACCTTATCATTACAGGTCTCTGGGATATGAAGGAGATCACAGAGAAGGTTGCTCAGGAGTTCCCGGAGAAGAAGTTCATCATCTTCGATACAGATGTTGACTACACACTTGGTGATTTAAGCAACGTATACTCCATGAGCTACAAGCAGAACGAGGGCGCATTCCTTGCAGGCGTTCTTGCAGCAAGTGCGACAAAGTCCGATATGGAATACGCAAACGAGGAAAACGTCATCGGTTTTGTAGGCGCAAAGGATACAGCAGCCGTTATCAACGACTCTGCAGTAGGCTTCATTGAGGGTGCTCAGTTCGTAGATCCGGATGTGAAGGTACTTGTTTCCTATGTTGGTTCCTATGTTGACTCCGCAACAGCAAAAGAGCTTGCAATCACTCAGTACTCCAACGGCGCTGACGTTGTATTCGTAGCAGCAGGTCCGGCATCCGTAGGTGTTATCGAGGCAGCTGCAGAAAGTAAGAAGTACTGCATTGGTGTTGACTCCGACCAGGCACTTGCTTACGAGGGCAAGGATGAAGCAAACTTCATCATCTCTTCCGCGATCAAGGGCGTTGGCGACAGCATCTACAATGCAGTTGAGAAGGCAGTTGATGGAACACTTCCGTATGGTGAGTACCAGATCCTTGGTATCGAGGACGACGTTGTAGGCCTTGCTGACAACGATATTTATCAGTCTGCAGTATCTGAGGATGCAAAGAAAGCCGTTGAGGATGCAAAAGAGAAGCTGCTCGCAGGCGAGGTTACCGTTGATTCCGCTTATGGTATGGATGAGGCAACTCTGAAGGGAATCATCAACGGAGCTCAGTAAACGCCCATAGCTTCTTGTTTTCATGTCAATGAAAACAAGAAGAGGCATGTCGGGGCAGCGAGCATTTATCTCCTGTATTCATGCGGAGAAAACCGTGATATGATGTTTTTGCCCGGTTCCCGGAACATCTGGGGCTGGGCAGGACGCCGTATCACGGCTCCGCGAATCGCAGGAGATTTTTACATTTACGCGGGCGCAGTCCAATGCCCGCATTTGCAATATATTTGCGATTCAGGCAGTTACGAACAGGAACCACTTTCACAGGCAGACAAAGATGCCTTACTTGGAGGAAACAATGGAGCAGGAGATCATTTTAGAGGCCCGGAACATCACAAAAGTCTATCCGGGCGGCGTTGTGGCAAACCATAATGTCAATCTGCAGATCAAAAAGGGTGAGATCCATGCCCTCGTCGGTGAAAACGGCGCGGGAAAATCCACCTTAATGAAGATGCTGTTTGGCATGCTGGCACCGACAGAAGGCCAGATCTTCGTGGATGGAAAAGAGGTACACTTCTCATCATCCAGCGATGCGATCGCGGCCGGACTCGGCATGGTACACCAGCATTTCATGCAGGTTCCGTCCATGACCGTTGCGGAGAACCTGATTCTCGGCGCGGAGACAGGAACTGCATTTAAAGTAGACCGGAAAGAGGCGGTGCGGATCACCACGGAGCTTTCCGACAAATATAATCTGAAAGTAGAGGCAAAGGAAAAGGTCGAGGACATTTCTCTTGCCATGCGTCAGAAGCTTGAGATCTTAAAGGCACTCTACCGGGGTGCCCATATTCTGATCCTGGACGAGCCGACAGCCGTGCTGACACCACAGGAAACAGAAGAATTATTTGAACAGTTAAAGCTTTTAAGAGAAAATGGCCACACGATCATCTTTATCTCCCACAAATTAAACGAAGTTAAGGCACTCTGCAACCGCATGACGATCCTCCGGGATGGAAAGACCATGGGAACCTACGAGATCTCGGATCTCGACGAGCATGAGATCTCCCGCCTGATGGTAGGCCGTGATGTCAGCCTGGACATTGAAAAGGAAGAGATGGAGCCGGGAAAGACCGTATTCTCTGTGAAAGATATGGTCTATGTGGACCAGTTCGGAAAGACGAGACTGGATCATGTCTCCTTCTCTATCAGAGAAGGTCAGATATTAGGAATCGCCGGAATCGACGGAAACGGCCAGTCGGAGCTTGTCGAGGCCATCGTCGGAACCTTAAAACAGCAGCAGGGAACGATTACAATGAATGGAAAGGACATCTCCAACGCCCCGGTGCTCGCACGCCAGGAAGCGGGAATCTCCCACGTTTCCGAGGACCGTATGAAATTCGGCACGGCTCCGAAGCTTTCCCTGGAGGACAACGCGATCTCCAAGGTCTACTATACCGACAAATTAAAGACCCACGGACTCCTGGACAGCAAAAAGATCAGTGAATTTACAAACCGGATCTTAAAAGAGTTCCTTGTAAAATTCGATAACTCCAAGCAGTCCATCGCGGAGCTCTCCGGCGGTAACGTCCAGAAAGTCGTTGTGGGACGTGAGTTCGATTATGAACCGGATCTTCTGATCATGAACCAGCCGACCAGGGGTATTGATGTCGGCGCCATCGAGTTTATCAGGAAGAAGATCGTGGACATGAGAAGCAGAAAGAAAGCAATCTTACTTGTATCCGCGGACTTAAGCGAGATCCTTTCCTTAAGTGATACGATCCTTGTCATGCATGAGGGCCGCATCGTCGGACATATCTCCGATGTGAAGAATACGTCAGAGAATGAGCTCGGTCTTTATATGCTGGGGGTAAAAGAAGATTCCAAGGAGCAGATCGGAGGTGCTTACTGTGAATAAAAAATTTACGATCGTAAGACTTCTCTGCGCGTTTGCCATTGCCATCGCCTTGTCGGTGGCGGTGATCTTCGCAGTCAGTGAGGAGCCGGTGACTGCGATCTATAACCTGTTTTTAGGACCGCTGCAGTCCAAACGTCACTTTTTTGAAGTGTTTGCCAGCAGCGTGCCGTTGATCTTTACGGGACTTGCTCTGGGACTTGTATTCAAGTCCGGAAACTTCTCCATGATCGCGGACGCATGTCTCTACACGGGCGCTGTCGTGACAGCGGCCCTCGCCATCAAGACATCCCTGCCGTTCGCAGTACACCCGATCGTGATCATGATCGCGGCTGCGGCTGTGGGTGGGCTGATCGGAAGTATCCCGGCGCTCTTAAAGGTGTATTTCCACACGAATGAGCTGGTAACTTCCTTAATGTTCAACTATGTGTTCTTTTACCTTGGGATCTACAACGTGACGAAGTTCCTTGCTGACCGTGAGGCGGGAACCTTCGCGTCTAAGAAATACCAGGCGACAGCTTCCCTCGGAAAGCTGATCTCCGGAACGAACTTCCATGTGGGATATCTGATTGCCATTGTGGCAGTGATCCTGTTATATATTCTTGTATACAAGACGAAGTTTGGTTATGAGGTCCGCATCTCAGGAAGCAACCCGGAGTTCGCGAAGTATTCCGGAATCCGTACCAGCCGTGTCATCATCATGACCCAGGTCATTGCGGGTGCCGTTGCGGGGCTTGGCGGTGCAGTCGAGCAGATGGGAATGTACCAGCGTTTTAACTGGCAGGATTCTCCGTCCTACGCTTGGGATGGTGTTATTATCGCGATCCTGTCCGGCAATAATCCGAAGATGGTACCGTTCGCGGCATTTTTCCTGGCATACATCCGTGTCGGCGCGGACCTGATGTCCAGACGTTCCGATGTCCAGAACGAGCTGGTATCCATCATCCAGGCGGTTCTGATCCTGTTTGTGACGGCCGAGCGGTTCATGGCAGGCTGGAAACAGCGCGAGGAAGCGAAAAAAGCACTGAAAGGGGAGGCGTAACAGATGGGAATCTTACAGGAAATTTTAAAAACATTGAGTCTCCCGGAGTTCTATTTCGCAATGTTTCGAAGCGCGACACCGGTGCTTTTAACGACACTGGGGGCTATGATCTCCTCGAGATCCGGAACCAGCAACATCGCCCTTGAGGGAACGATGCTGATCTCCGCCTTTGTGGGCGTTGTTGTCAGTGCGTTCTCCCAGAGCGCCTGGATCGGATTTTTGGGCGCGGTGCTTGCAGGCTTTATCGTCAGCAACATCCTCGCCTACTTTATCCTGAAATTAAACTCCAACGCGGTCATCTCGGGTATCGCGTTAAACACCTTCGCCTCCGGCGGAACGATCTTTGTCCTGTACCTGATCACAGGCGAAAAGGGTGCGTCCACATCCCTGTCGTCCTTAAAGCTCCCGAGTGTGACGATCCCGGTCGTCAAGGATATCCCGGTGATCGGCACGGTGCTTTCCGGCCATCATGTGCTGACCTACGCGGCGCTGATCCTGGTGGCAGTTGTGTGGTACATGTTTAAGTATACAAGACTCGGCATGCATATCCGTGCCGTCGGTGAGTCCCCGGATGCGGCGGAATCCGTCGGAATTCCGGTAAAGAGGATCAAGTACATCGCCCTCTGCTTAAGCGGAATGATGACCGGTATGGCTGGCGCGTTCCTGTCCATGGGATATGTGGGACTCTTCTCCTCCGGTATGACAGCGGGGCGTGGTTACATCGCTCTGGCAACTCAGGCCATCGCGGCGGGAAATGCCGTGATCGGCATGCTGGCATCTCTGTTATTCGGATTCTGCCAGAGTCTTGCGAACTATCTCCAGAACTCTTCGATCCCGCTGCAGTTTATCCAGATGATGCCGTATCTGATCATTATTATCGCGTATACGGTTTACTGCGCGATGGTGGAGCACAATAAGAAGAAAAAACAGATGAAGGCGGCGGCCGGGAAATAAATTTGCTATTACTCACCACCTAAAGAGGTGGGAGGCTTCTCGACTGAGATAAAAAACGGCAGCAGAGTGCGGTCGGAAAGAATTGATGCAAGCAGCTCCTGACATAGGGGCTGCTTTGTAGTAAATTAGAAGATCTGTGCAGCGATTGTGCTGACTGTACGAAAACACAACATAGAAGACACAATATAGAAGACACTGAATAGTTTAGAAGGGAGAATATTGTCAGATATGAGCCATATCGTAGAACTTCACTTACATCTGGACGGATCGCTCCGCCCGGAGACCGTCTGGGAGCTTGCAAAAGAGCAGGGCGTGGAGCTTCCGGCAAAGAGTGCGGAGGAAGTAAAATATATGATGGAAGTCCCGGAGGACTGTAAGACTCTGGAAGAATATTTGGAACGTTTCGATCTTCCGTTACTCGTCTTACAGAAGGCAGATGCCATCGAGCGTGTGACCTTTGAGCTGGTGGAGGATCTTGCGAAAGAGGGCGTGGAGTATGCGGAGCTTCGATTTGCACCGCAGTTTTCCATCAAAGACGGACTAACTCAGGATGAGGTCGTCGAGGCAGCCATCCGCGGAGCAGAACGCGGCATGAAGATGTATCCACAGATTCGTGTGGGTCTGATTCTCTGCTGTATGCGTGGAGCGGATAATGAGGAGCTGAACATGCAGACGGTAGAAACTGCGAAGAAATATCTTGGGGATGTGGTCTGCGCGGTGGACATCGCAGGCGCGGAAGGCCTGTTCCCGACTGAGAATTTCGCCCCGGTATTTGCGAAAGTCCGTGAGTACGGCGTTCCGATGACGCTCCATGCCGGGGAGGCGGCTGGTCCGGACAGCATGAAGACAGCGCTTTCCTTCGGAACAAAGCGGATCGGACACGGTATTGCAGCCATCGATGATCCGGAACTGATCAAGAGACTTATCGACGAGAATGTGACCCTCGAGGTCTGCGTTACCAGCAATTATCACACAAAAGTAGTTCCGGCGATCAACATGCACCCGATCCACAAGCTTCTTGAGGCAGGTGTCCATGTAACCGTAAATTCCGACAACCGCACCTGTTCGAGAACTACACTTCAGAAAGAGAAGGAAGTGCTGAAGGAGGAACTTGGTTTCACCGACGAGGAGATCGAGAAGATGCAGGAATACGCGTGGGAAGCACGTTTTTTAAAATAACAGGATATCGGAGCGAAAAGCATATAGCAATCCGGCATCAAAGAATCATAAGAAGGAAACGTGTGAATGTAAGGGGGCAGAGTATTGCCTCCTTTTTCCATGCCGCGGAATGACAAAAACCTGATTTTCCGCTGGCTGGAACATGTTTCCGTGAAATTATACGAAAAAAAATAGGGGAATTGTAGCATATGCCAAAACTCCGGCTCGATGTAGCAAAAGCTTTGCATTGAAGATTGGATAATGCTAAAATGAAATTGTAATATTTCGATAAACGGAACAGTATTCCGATACGCGGAATAGCATAGAAACGATAACTCATTGACATAAGCCAGCCACGGATCCTGTGGCTGCGCACATTACAGAAATTGGAGGAGACTATGCAATTGATCGACCGGGCATTGAATGCCCTGGAAATACTGAGCCAAAATATGAATGGAATGTCGGTGACGGATCTAGCGGAGCAGCTTGGGATCCCGGCAAGCTCCACTCACAGGATCCTTTCAAGCTTAAAGGGAAATCATTTTGTCGTTCAGGACGAACATACGAAAAAATATCGTCTTGGATATAAGATCTGCGCAATCGCTACCGGGGTCGTAAAGGGAAGTGCGCTGACGCAGGCGGCACAGATGCCTATGCGGAGACTGGCGGAAAAGATCGACCGGAATGTGGTCCTCTGCATCATGGAGCATGGAGCAGTGATGAATGTGGCATGCAGCGAACGCGGCGATTCCAATATGTATATGGTTAAGATCGGACATGAGATCCCGTTCTATTCCACGTCGGCTGGCCGTGTTTTTATGGCTTACATGAACCGGAGCGAGGCATTGGATATTCTTGATCGTGAGAAACGCACGAAAACGACGCCGAATACGAAAACGGATCTGAAGGAGCTGAATGAAGAGCTGGACCGCATTCATAATCAGGGGTATGCGGTCATTGACGAGGAATTACAGATGGGGATCATCGGCGCAGCGTGCCCGGTATTTGACAGAAACGGAGAGCTGGCGGCTGCGATCGCGTTTACGTCCATGAAGGATGGGGATACGGAAAAAATGTTCCAGAGGATCTGTCAGCTTAAGAAATGTGCGAAAGAAATTTCCGAGGCAATCCGATAGAAAAAAGGAGATTTGTTATGAGCGAGTATAGTGTAGAGTTAAAGGGCTTAAATAAGGTGTACAGTAACCTGCTAAAAGAGGATACGATCGCACTGAAGGATATCAACCTCCAGATCCGTCCGGGGGAGTTTATTTCTATCATCGGCCCGTCCGGCTGTGGAAAATCGACACTTTTGCGGATCATTGGAAACCTTGATAAACCGACCTCCGGTACGATCGAGTATCGCGACGGGGCAGACCAGCAGATGGGATTCGTATTTCAGGATTCCGTTCTTCTCCCGTGGAAAAATGTGAGACAGAATGCAGAATTTCCGTTAGTGATCCAGAAAAAGCAGACGAAAGAGAATGAAGAGAAACTTGACGAGCTCCTGGAACTTGCAGGGCTTTCGGAGTTTAAGACTGCGCTTCCGAGAGAGCTTTCCGGCGGTATGAAACAGCGTGTGTCCATCGTCCGGGCGCTTTCCTACGACGCTCCGTTACTTCTGATGGATGAGCCCTTCGGAGCTTTGGATGCCCTGACCCGTGACCACTTAAATGAGGAGCTTTTAAAGATCTGGCAGAAGACGAAAAAGACGGTTATTTTCGTTACCCACAGCATCGAGGAAGCCACCTTCCTGTCGGACCGCGTTCTCGTCATGTCTGCGAGACCGGGAAGAGTCAAGGAGATGGTGGAGATCGATCTGCCGCGTCCAAGGGGAGAGGCAACGAGAAATGATCCGAAGTTCACGGAATACAATAAGTATCTGAGGGGGATCATCGGATGAAAAAGAACGGAAAACTTCAGGGACTCCTGAGAACCATCGGGGAATACGCGCTTTCCGTCGGCGTGTTTATCGCGCTCTGGTGGATCTACGTTGCGGTAAAGCATGTCCCGGCGTACATCCTGCCGTCTCCGCCGAAGGTCTGGAGCAGCCTTGTCAAAATGTTTGTAAAAGGAACTGTATACGCACATCTCTGGACGACGACTTATGAGGTCATTCTCGGATTTGTGATCGGCGCCTTTTTAGGAATTGTTCTGGGATATGTGTTTATCAAGATCGATGCCTTAAAAACGATGCTGATGCCGTACCTGATCTTCCTTCAGACGGCACCGAAGATCGCACTTGTCCCGTTATTCGTCGTATGGTTCGGAATCGGACTCGTATCAAAGGTTGTTTTGATCATATCCATGGTCCTGTTCCCGGTATTGTCGGGAATGATGCTGGGTCTGGAATCGATCCCGCCGGATGTCAGAAACCTGATGAAGATCTTAAAAGCGTCAAAATGGCAGGTGTTTTCACAGGTTGAAATGCAGTATTCATTACCGGCGCTGTTTGCAAGTCTGAAGGTCGGTATCGTTCAGGCAGTCATCGGTGCGATCGTTGCCGAATGGATGTCCGGAAAACAGGGTCTCGGATATATCCTGACTTACGCGTCATCGACCTATGACACCCCGATGCTGCTCGCGGGCATCATCGTCACGATCATTCTGGGAATCGCGACGTATCAGGTGATCAGTGTGCTGGAGGATAAGTTCCTGTACTGGCACGAATCGAAAAATTAGTGCTCAGCCCGCCGCTTCTGACAAAATGCGGTGTGCTGGATGAGAGAAAGATTTTGGGAGGAAATGAGTGTGAATTTTACATCGGCTTCATCACCGACGATGAATGGAAAAATGCCGCATATCCAGTGTACGGCTGAGGAGATCGGAGAGATCGTACTGCTTCCGGGTGATCCGGGGCGCGTTGCCATGTTCGAGAATCTTTTAGAGGATTATAAGATCGTCAGCAACTACCGGGAATATGTGGTTGGAACCGGATATTACAACGGAATCAAAGTTACAGTGTGCTCGACTGGAATCGGTGGTCCATCAACAGAGATCGCTGTGCTCCAGCTGATCGCCCTCGGCGCGAAAGCTCTGATCCGCATCGGCGGGACCGGCGTGCTGAAAGAAGATGTACCGTGCGGGGCGATGGTCTTGAACACGGGTGCTGTCCGGAAAGGCGGTGCTTCCTGCTTCTACGCTCCGTCTGAGTATCCGGCATTAGCCTCATTTGAAGTGCTGGATTGCTTAAAGCGCGCGTGTGAGGAGAGAAAGAACGAATATTCCATGGGAATCTGTATGTCGGTCGGTTCCTTCTATCACGGACAGGGACGTCAGATGCCGTTTGAGACAGGATATGATGAAAATGCTGTTCTGGAACAGTATGAAAAATGGAACATTCTGAACATGGAGATGGAGGCGGAGACGATCTTTACGCTGGCATCGTTAAACAATGTTCTTTCCGGAAGTATCTGTGCAGTACACTGCAACCGGATCACGGACCAGTGGCTGGTGGATTTTGAACCGGCCCAGAAGGAGATGTGCAGAACGGCTCTTGCCGCGGGAGAAAAGCTTTATAAGGAATATCTGCACAGAAAGTAACGGATTGTAAGGCCTGCGGGCCCGCCCGCTGACCGCAATCAAATAAAATATAGATAATGACCCGGCCAAAAATGGCGAGGGAAATTATAGATGCCGGAAATGCAGTTCCGGTAAGACAAAGAACCAATGTATTTATAAAAAGGAGAAGGAGAGTACCATGAAGAAAAAAATTCTTGCAACCGTACTGACAGCGGCAATGGCAGTGTCCATGCTCGCAGGATGCAGCTCTGAGAGCGCAAGCAAAGCAAGCGAAGCAGCAGCAACGACCGCAGAGGCAACGACAGCCGCAGAGGAGACAAAGGCTGAGGAGACAACGGCGGCAGAAGCAAAGGACACAGGCGATTTAAAGACGGTTTCCATTCAGATCGATGGTTCCGCAGTTCCGTATTACGCACCGTTATACCTTGCGCAGGAGAACGGATATTTTGCGGAAGAGGGACTGAATGTTGAATTTTATTATGCAGCAGCCGCCGATATCGTAAAGAACGTTGCAGCAGGCAATGTTGAGTTCGGTTTCCCGAACGCAGATGCAGTTGTAGCGGCAAAGGCACAGGGTATCCCGGTTAAAGTTGTTCATACAACCTATCAGGAAGGTCTCGGCGCGATCATCTTCGGAAGCGATTCCGGAATCAGCACACCGGCTGACTTAAAGGGCAAAAAAGTAGCAGTTACAAGCCTTGGAAGCGCAAACTACTTCCAGCTTCAGGCAGCTATGGAGTCTGCAGGCCTTACGATCGACGATGTACAGGTTGAGATCGTTGGTACAGGCGCAATTCTGACAGCACTCACAGAGGGTCAGGTTGACGCGATCGTGTTCTCCAAACTCAGAACCATCGAGTTAAACAACTCCGGTTACGCGGCAAGCGAGATCACATGCGACCAGTTCCTTCCGTCCTTCGGCAACGTATTAGTTGCAGGCGACAAGTTAGTAGCAGAGGATCCGGAGACTGTTGACGGATTCTGCCGCGCGTTAAACAAGGCGATCGAGTACATCATCGACGGTCACGTTGAGGAAGCTGTTGATATGTCCATCGAGAAATATGCACCGACCTTCGCTGAGAAGAGAGATGTTGTTGTCCAGATCTTAAACGATGTATTCGTAAAGACCTTATGGCAGAGCGATTACACGAAGGAGAACGGAATCGGCGCGTCCAACCCGGAGAAGTGGCAGGCACTGATCGATGAGTCCAAGGAGATCGGCAATATCGACGAGACCTTCGATGCATCTGAACTCCTTTACACACCGGCAAAATAAAGAATTTTCCCCGCTTCGGACGGGAAGAGCTATGAGGTGAGAGATGTTTTACAGAAAATATAGAAAAACCATTCTTCCGGCACTGTTTCTGCCGCTGTTTCTGATCGTGTGGGAACTGTATATCCGGATCTTTCATGTACCGAACTACCTGCTTCCCGGTCCGGCAGAGCTGGCGAACTCGATGGTAAAGCTGTTTGTGAGCGGTGATGTGATGAAACATATCCGCGTTACAATGGAAGAGATCCTGGTGGGAACGGTGATCGGTATCGTGATCGGACTGGTCCTCGGCTATATTATGGCGAAGATCCGCTTTATTGAGCGTCTGATCATGCCGTTCGTCATCATTATCCAGACAGCTCCGAAGATCTCTCTGGCACCGCTTTTCATCCTCTGGATGGGACTCGGAATCGAATCCAAGGCGGCGTTAGTTATTCTGGTTGTATCGTTCCCGATCATGATCAATGAGGTATCGGCGATCCGCTCCATAGAGGATAATGTATACAATCTGATGAAGGTGTTAAAGGCCAGCAAATGGCAGACCTTCTGTAAGATCGAAGTTCCGTATTCGATCGAGATGATGTTATCTGGAATTAAGCTTGCCTTAACGCAGGCGATGACAGGCGCGGTCATCGGTGAGATGATCGGAGCGAAAGCAGGTCTTGGATATCTGCTTACGCTGGGCAGTGAGACATACGATATCAAGATGATCCTGAATGCGGTCATTCTTTTAAGTGTGATCGGTTTGGCGCTTTACCTGATCTCGGAGCTGATCGAGAAGAAGGCGCTTTACTGGAAAGTGATCGATAAGAGTGTGGTAGGCTGAAAATAGACAGGTCCTCATATGGCGGTATGCTGTGTGGGGACCTGTTTTTTGTAACAGGAAATTCCGGGGAATTTTGTCACAAGCGACCGGGCGAGGCGCGAGAATGTGCCAAGGCACATTCTTTTAATATTATATGGGATTATTTTTTCGATGGTAAAACATTAGGAATAATGTTATACTGAACCTATATGCGGGCCACACATTTTCTGAATGTTCCGGCATTTATCGAAGAAAATCCGGAGCAGTCCGGTGGCTGAAAAAGTGCGATAGAAACGGAGAAGTTGTCTATGAAAAAAATGATTTCCTGGAATGTAAACGGGCTGCGTGCCTGCCTGGGAAAGGGATTTTTAGAATATTTGAAGGAGTCGGATGCAGATATTTTCTGTATTCAGGAGAGTAAGCTGCAGGAAGGGCAGGTGGAGCTGGAGCTTCCGGGATATCACCAGTACTGGAATTACGCGGAAAAAAAGGGATATTCCGGTACGGCGATGTTTACGAAGGAAGAACCTGTCTCAGTGACCTACGGTCTTGGGATCGAGGAACATGATCATGAGGGCCGGGTGATCACGGCAGAATTTCCGGAATACTATGTGGTCACCTGCTATACCCCGAATTCCCAGGACGGCTTAAAGCGCCTCGATTACCGGATGCAGTGGGAGGACGCATTCCGGGCGTACTTAAAGGAACTGGAGACGAAGAAACCGGTAATTTTCTGCGGTGATCTTAACGTGGCACATCAGGAGATCGACTTAAAGAATCCGAAGACGAACCGGAAGAATGCAGGTTTCTCTGATGAGGAAAGAGCGAAATTTACGGAGCTTTTAGAGGCTGGATTTGTTGATACGTTCCGATATTTTTACCCGGATCAGGAAGGGATCTACTCCTGGTGGTCTTACCGGTTCTCGGCAAGAGCGAAGAATGCAGGGTGGAGGATCGACTACTTCTGCGTTTCAGAGAGTCTGAAGGACAGGCTTGTGGACGCGAAGATCCATACGGAAGTATTAGGAAGTGATCATTGTCCGGTGGAATTAGATATCCGGTAGAATAGATTTTGTGCAGTGATCGGCTTAAGGCAAAATTGTATATATGGGTAAAAGCCTTGTGCAGTTATCTGCACAAAAATACGTATTTTCAGATTTAGAAAATCAATGTGCCTAGAACATACCTGGTGCAGATATTAATTTTAGAAAGAGATAGTAGGTTGACATAACATGAATTTAGTGACGGCAGAACATCTGACGAAATCATATACGGAGCGGCTGCTCTTTGACGATACCGATTTTTCCATCAACGAGGGTGACAAAATCGGTCTCATCGGAATCAACGGAACAGGAAAATCGACGTTATTGAAGCTGGTGGCGGGACTTGAGGAGCCGGACTCCGGCCGGATCGTCCGCGGACGGAATCTGGATATCCGATATCTCCCTCAGAACCCGGTATTCCATCCGGGCGAGACGGTGCTGGAGAGCGTTTTAAGGGAAAATGAGGGACATGAACATGTCTGGGATATCGAAAGTCAGGCAAAATCCATGTTAAACCGCCTCGGAATCCCGGATTTCAACGAGAAGGTGGAGCATTTATCCGGCGGACAGAAGAAGCGCGCGGCGTTGGCATCTGTACTTTTATCGACGGCGGAGCTTCTGATCTTAGACGAGCCGACAAACCATCTGGACAGCGAGATGGCGGACTGGCTGGAAGATTATTTAAAGAAATTCAAGGGCGCACTCCTTATGATCACCCATGACCGGTATTTCCTTGACAGCGTGACGAACCGGATCGTGGAGCTGGATAACGGAAAGCTTTACAGCTATCAGGCAAACTACGAGGGATTCCTGGAGCTGAAGGCAGAGCGCATGGATATGGAAAAGGCCTCTGAGCGCAAACGTCAGTCGATTTTGCGGACAGAACTCGCATGGATGCAGAGAGGCGCCCGTGCCCGCTCTACAAAGCAGAAAGGCAGAATTCAGCGGTTTGAGGCACTGCGGGATAAAAAGGGACCGGTGGAGGACGGAAAAGTCGAGATGGAGTCCATCTCCAGCCGTCTCGGCCGTACCACCATCGAGATCTCGGATCTCTGCAAATCCTACGGGGACAAGGTTCTTGTAAAGGATTACACCTACTTTTTCTTAAAGGATGACCGCATCGGCTATATTGGTCCCAACGGAAGTGGAAAATCGACGTTGATGAAGATGATCGCCGGCTGGATCAAACCGGATTCCGGAACGATCGAGATCGGACAGACCGTAAAGCTTGGATATTTTTCACAGGAAAATGAGGACATGGACACGAGCCTCAAGGTCATCGACTATATTAAGAATGTTGCGGAGTATGTAAAGACAAAGGACGGCAGCATCAGCGCGTCCCAGATGCTGGAGCGGTTTTTATTCCCGCCGTCTGTCCAGTATACCGTGATCGAGAAGCTGTCCGGCGGCGAGAGAAGACGCCTTTATCTTTTGAAAATCCTCATGAGTGCACCGAATGTCCTGATTCTGGACGAGCCGACGAATGACCTTGATATCCAGACGCTGATGATCCTGGAAGACTATCTTGACAGCTTTCAGGGGATCGTCATCACGGTATCCCATGACCGGTATTTCCTGGACCGCGTGGTCGGCAGGATTTTCGCCTTCGAGGGAGATGGAAAGCTTCAGCAGTACGAGGGCGGATTTACGGATTACCAGGCAGCGAAGGCGGAGCGGGAAGCGAAGCTTGCGGAGAGCGCGGCGGAGAATCCGGCGGCAGCGAAGAAGTCTGCGGATAAGGGAAATGACGCGGCTGAGACAGACAGCGCATCCCGCGGGAACGCGAAGCCAAGGGAGAAAAAACTGAAATTCAGCTACAAAGAGCAGAGAGAGTGGGATACCATCGAAGATGACATCGCCGCTCTGGAAGAGGCAGTAGAGAACCTTGAGAAGGAGATCGAGGCCTCTGCGACGAACTTTACAAAGCTCAATGAGCTTATGAAAGAAAAAGAAGAGAAGGAAGCGCAACTCGAAGAAAAGATGGATCGTTGGGTCTACTTAAACGATCTGGCGGAGCAGATCGAGGCGCAGAAGAACAGGTAATATGATAACTGTCAGCGGACTTGTGTATTTGTTGTGCCAGTTATGCGAGACCTAGCAGCAGGAAAAGGCCAGAGCGGCAGTTGTTCAAAAATATATTTTTACTGATGTTGATTATCGGAAACTCAGGACCGCAGGTAACCGTTGCTGAAATCAGTAAATAGAACATGTCGGGGAAAACGGGGGATTTTAGAATGGCAGAATATCGAAACAGAAACAGAATCCTGTATCCACTTGGTGTCACGCAGGAAGAGAACGGCGTCCACATCCTTGTACAGGGACGTGCCGGGGAGGTTCGGCTGCTCTTGTACAGGCCAGGAGAGAAAAAGCCATGCGAGGAGATCTCGTTTGATCCGAAATACCGGATGGGAGATGTGTGGGAGCTGGCGCTGGATCGGACAGATTTTGCATCATTTGAATATAATTTCATGATAGATGGAAAAATTGTGACAGATCCTAATGCGCGCGTCATCACAGGCCGGGAGAAATGGGCAGACCGGAAACGTGCCGGAAAACCGGTGCGTGGCAGGATACTGTCGGAGGAGTTTGACTGGGAGGATGATGTAAACCCGGAAACCCCTTATGCAGAAACGATCCTCTACAAACTCCATGTCAGGGGATTTACGGCGCATGCGTCCTCCGGGGTATCTGCCCGAGGAACGTATGCCGGTGTCATGGAGAAAATCCCATATTTAAAAGAACTCGGGATCACGGCGGTGGAGCTGATGCCGGTGACAGAGTTCGATGAGATCATGATGTCATCCTCCGGAAGCAGCTTCCATAACGCGAAACAGGAGCCGACAGGATACTTAAATTACTGGGGATATGGTCCGTCCTATCTCTACGCGGTGAAGACGGCGTATGCCTCCCGTGAGACAATGTCGGCGGAAGGTGAGTTTAAAACATTAGTCAAAGAATTGCATAAGGCCGGGATCGAGTGTATCCCGGAGATGTACTTTACAGGAAAAGAGCTTCCGGGGGAGATCCTTTCCGTGCTCCGGTACTGGGTGGAAGAGTATCATGTGGATGGTTTCCATCTGACCGGATTCCCGGATCTTTCTCTGGCAGCGGAGGATCCGTTTTTAAAGCGGACGAAGCTTTTTGCGGAAAACTGGAATGAGGTCATGAACCGCCGGCCGAAACAGGGCTATGTGACTCCGGGAGATGGCGCGGTATCGGTGGAGGAAAAGAATCTCGCGGAATACAATATGCAGTTCATGGAGGACATGCGCCGGTTCCTGAAGGGCGATGAGGGAATGTTGTCGGCCTTTGAGTTCCGGAACCGCAGAAACCCGGCGGAGTATGCTGTGATCGACTACATGGCGAACACCAACGGCTTTACGCTGATGGATACCGTCTCCTATGACCGGAAGCACAACGAAAAAAACGGCGAGGAGAACCGGGACGGAAGCGACTACAACTATTCCTGGAACTGCGGCGCGGAAGGTCCGACGAGAAAGAAAAAAATCGTGGAGCTGAGGAAACAGCTCTTAAAGAATGCGTATCTGCTCCTGTTTTTAAGTCAGGGTGTTCCGCTTCTCATGGCGGGCGACGAGTTCGGGAACAGTCAGGACGGAAACAACAACGCCTACTGTCAGGACAATGCGGTCTCCTGGTTAAACTGGAAGCTTCTGGAGACCCACAAGGATCAGGTAGACTTTGTGAAACGCCTCATTGCCTTCCGGAAAGCCCACAAGATGTTCCATATGGACCGGGAACCGCGGATCATGGATTATAAGTCCTGTGGACGACCGGATGTGTCCTATCACGGGGAAAACGCCTGGAAGCCGGAGTTTGAAAATTTCCGCCGCCAGTTCGGGATCCTCTACTGGGGTGCCTACGCGAAACGCCCGGACGGGAGTGATGACGCGAACTTCTATGTAGCCTATAACATGCACTGGGAGCCGCATATGTTTGGACTTCCACATCTCCCGAAAGGAGCAAAGTGGCGTGTGATTTGCAACACAGGTGATCCGGATGTGACCGACCTTCCAACGGATGGAACCTGTGAAGTCCCGAAAAACCAGATGATGCTGGCGGTACCGCCGCGTGGGATCGTGATTCTTGAGAGTTTTGCAGATCCGGATAGGGAGAAGGACGCGAAAAAGAACTTGAACAGAATTATTTGAAATAAGGGAACTGTTCAGTAGGTCTGCGCACTTGCTGCGCTGACCGTAAGGAAACATAGGCTGGAAGGCAAAAATCCCATCAGCGAAGCTGATCTGGAATGGATTTTTGCACGTAACTATGAAGGTACTGAATAGTTACGAAATAAGCATAAAATAAGAGATTGCCGAATAGATAACGAGGGATGTTTATGAGAAACGACAGAATTCGAATTGTAATAGCAGACGACGAACAGAACATCTGCGAGATGTTGAAACGTCTGATCCGTTTTGACGATCTTGGGCTCGAATTGATCGGTATGGTCTCCAATGGAGAAGATCTGAGAAACGTGATCGTAAGAGAAAAGCCGGATATTGTGATCACAGATATCCATATGCCGGTCATGGACGGTCTGGAGGTTATCCGATGGTGTAATGAAAACGGATGCAAAACGAATTTTATCGTGCTCAGTGGATATCATCAGTTTGAATACGCTTATAATGCGTTGAAATACAAAGTCAATGACTATCTTCTAAAACCTCTCAACGAGGACGAATTAAACGAGACTCTGGAGAGGATTGCAAAGGGAATCCGCGAAGGGGAACAGAAAAAAGATAATTCTGCTTATATCCAGTCACTCCATGAGCATTTTATGAAGACTGTGTCTTACTACAGGAACGGACAGAAGCCGGTTTACGACAATGTCGATATGGTAAATCAGGAATTTATGCTGAAAGTAGAGCCGGGGATTTTTAGATTTCTGTTTATCTGTGTGGACGACCTTCGAAAAGATAAGCAGGGAAATGAACAGTTGAATTCCGTCATAGAGAAATTAAAAGATCTTGCAGAGAAGAAACTGTCTCACTGTTGTTTTGAATATGTATGCCGTGCAAGGACCAGATCCATGAAGATCTTCCTGAACTACCCGTCTGATCAGGAAGATGAGGTAGAGAGTGAGTTGAAAAGATTGTACGAAGAAGCACAGGGGCTGGCGGACTTATTTAACGGCATGAACATTACAGTCTGCATTGGAGATTCTATGAATGACCCGAAAGAGATTCCGGCGGCAGCTCGCAGCGCATGGTATACGATGTTCTGTCGGTTCGGAATTGGGACAAATCGCCTGATCTGGTATGGGCAGTTAAGGAGAGCAGATATATCTGCCCAGAAAAAAGAATGGGAAACGCAGATCCGGCATGCCTGGGATGTTCTCGATGAGGAAATGTTTGCGAATACGATCTATGATATCTTCTCTGTGCCGAGAGCGGTAGAGACAACAAAGGATTTTGCGGAATTTGTTCACGAGATCGGTGCAATTGCAGAAGAGGGGAAAGAAAGCTTTTTCCAGAAAACAGGTCTGGAAGCACCGGAAGACAGAGAAGTATCACCGAATTCCCGGTTGGATGACTCGGATTCTATGGAAGAATACAGAGACAGCCTGATTTCACTCTACGGCGCACAAATCAGGGAATGTTCAGAAATGGCGGATAAGAAAAACCTGAAACCGATTCGACTGGCTTGCAGTTATGTGGAGTCCCACTATAACGAACCTATAAAACTTGAGGACGTCGCGAAAGTTGTAAATTTAAATCCAATCTATTTTTCAACACTGTTCGCGCGCAAGACCGGCCAGAATTTCACAGAATACGTTACGTTGTTCAAGCTGAAAAAGGCTTGTGAGCTTCTTGCGGACAGTGATATGAATATCAATGAAATTGCGGATTCTCTCGGATTCACGGATGCACGTTATTTCAGCAAACTGTTCCGAAAGAAAATGGGATTGAAACCGACGGAGTATCGAAGAATTTATGGGTGATGCATATGGATAAGATCATGATCCTCACAACATCGAAATTTGAACGTCTTGTAAAGAATCGTGTGGCTCAGGAAATGATGGTACAGAATGTGAGTCTGGAAAAAGATCTGGCACAGAAGCAGGCTGATATCACATACCTCCAGAACCAGATCAACCCCCATTTCCTGTATAACACGCTGGAATGTATCCGCGGACAGGCGTTAAATGAGGGAATGGATGATCTGGCGGACACGGTAAAGGCGCTTGCACTCTTTTTCCGTTATAATATCAGTGTAAAGGGAACGGTGGTTTCTTTCGAGGAAGAGCTGAAGAATCTGGAAAACTATATTTCAATCCAACAGTATCGGTTCAAGAACAAATTTACCATGCATGTGGATATCGAGCCGGAAGAAAAAAAGCAGATTCTGGCCTGCCGGCTTCCGAAATTGTGTCTTCAGCCGCTGGTAGAAAATGCGATCCTGCACGCGTTCAACGAGATCACGACAGGTGGGAGAGTGACATTGAAGGCGTTCTGCACCGACGGAAATTTAAGCATTGTGGTGGCGGATAATGGATCCGGAATGTCACCGGAACAGTTAAAAAAGCTGGACGCATCAATCCACGCGGAACATGTGGAAGAGGGAAAGGAACACGGAATCGGTCTCCACAATGTCAACAGAAGAATCCAACTGCTGTTTGGAAAGGAATATGGCCTTTCTGTAAAAAGTTTCTCTGGCATCGGAACCTTTGTCGAGGTATTTCTTCCGATGAGAACGGAGCCGTTTGATGAAGAATGAACTGATCCGTCTGCGATCGATTTATGAAGAGAAGAATAATTCTGCGCTCCGGGGGCTGGATTTTAAAATCTACAAAGGCGAGGTGGTGGGAGTCGTTGGAAGATTCCATTCCGGAAAAACACTGCTTTTGGAAATCCTTGAGGGAAATTGTGTCCCGGATCAGGGTATCAGATTTATTCGCGGAACGATGTGTGGCTGGGAGAAAGTACCGGACAATATTGAAGTGCGCAATTTAAAGAAAAACTTTGGCCTCATTGGACAGATGACGGTGTGGGAGAACATCGCTACGTTCCGGGCAAAGGGAAAACAGAGCCATTTTCTGGTTCCCAACAGGATGCGCTCTTTTATAAGAGAACAGCTGGAACTCTATGGAGTGGATGTATCCCTTGGAATCTCAGTGGACCGGTTGAGCGCGGTCCAGAAATTCGCAGTAGCGCTCATCAAGGCGAAATTGGAAGGCGCGGATCTTATTATGGCGGAAACATCAGAATTGGAGTATTCCATGTCCGGTTTTGAGCTGATGCACAGAATTCTGGGAACGGCAAAGGCACAGGGCATATCGGTCCTTTTTTCCGGAATCGATGCCGGATGGCTTGGAACATTGATGGACAGGATTTGCCTGATCAATGATGGACAGATTTTGTGGGAAGAGGAAATCTGGGGAAAAGGAATTCCATCCCGTGCGGTTTCTGAGGCTGGAAAGATGCCGATCACGAAACAAAAGTCAAAAAATTGGGATGAAGAGATTCATGTCATGGGACAAAAATTCAACATTTCCGGGCATCGTGGGGAATTTATAGCACTGATCGATCAGGAAGATATGTTTGGCGGAGTCCTGCCGAATCAGAAGCTGATAGCAGAATTGGATGTGAAAACAGAAAAAAAGCATACAGTCCATGTCCACCAGATTGATTTCTCCAATTTCGGATACCTTGTAAAGTGGATGAGCCCGGAGGACAATCTGATCTTTGGCCTGTCAGATAAGACAAGTCAGCATGGGATCATAAAAAAACATCTGAAAAAGTACCTGTTACAGGAATTTGTGCATTGGGCCAGGGATGAAAGATATTTTGATATGACGGACTGCGAATTTCTGACGATCCGCGAAAGAATTCGAATCGCCGCGTTCCGACTGAAGCTGGAGAAGCCGGATGTGATCCTGTTCTGGCATTATCACATGTTGGATCAGGATTCCAGACAGGTAGTTCTCTCAGTCCTTTCGGAACTTTTATATGAGGGAACCTTGCTGCTCGGAATTTTCACACCTGTAGAATGCCCGAATTCTGCTGATGGGTATATTACGATGACCCAAAAGGGAAAATCCGGACGTATGACTTACGAGAAAGTAAAACCGCTGCTTAAGGAAGTTGAAAACAAGAGATTTTATGAAGTACCGGGGAGGGATCAGTGATGAAAGAAAAAAACATATTTTTCATCCGGATCATGCCCGGATTTCTTTTGCTTTTGATCGTTGTAATGCTCTGTATTTGCCGGAACAGGGAGAATGGGAAACCATTAGCCTGTCTGGCGATGACATCTGCGGATGACAGTTTTGTCGCGTCTGTTGCTCAGGAACTGGAAAAACAGCTGAAAACCTGCGGAAACAGGGTTCTTGTGTCCTTCAGCGATAATGACATGAACCAGCAGATCAACCAGATCGAGAACTATGTGGCGATGCACCCGGCGGTTCTTGTGATCCAGTGTACAGGAGACAGTTCCGCCTACGATAAAATTCTGGAACGGGTTCATGATGACAATATGCAGGTGGTTGTGTTCAGCTCTTCCGGAAAACTGGAACATGCGGACATCCAAATGGTTAATTCCAGTCTGGGTCGCGGAATTTGCGCTGTAAATCTGATCCGGAGTTTTCTGAAAAAAACAAATGATGCGACGACAGAAAAACCTGCAAAACTTCTCCTGCTTGGTAATGCAGCCACGGAAGCAGATATTATGACGATGGCGGGATACCAGCTGATCGGTGAGAAATATCTGAGGCATTATGATATGAAACATCTGAAATTTTACAGAGAAGATGGAAAAAAGGTGGAATATACCGATGGATACGGGATCCGGTGTGCGGTGGAAGAGCCGACAGGGGGGCTGATTCTCGATAAGAATGGTGATGCGATCCTGAATCCGTACTATGTGCCGGATATTGAGCTGATCACAGCTGAAAAGTATATGAATATCCAGACAAATCTTCAAGGCCAGCAGGCGATGGACGCATTTCTGGGAGACCGCGAGAACAGGGATATTCGAATTGTTGTTGCGGCGAGCGGCGAAGCAGCCGTAGGTGCAGCGAGTCGTCTGGAAGAATGCCTTTCCAGAGGTGATCTGTCCTACTCGGCGGACAAGATTGCTGTATTTGGAGTGGACAATACAGAGCAAAATCGCAGGCTGGTCTCCGAGGCGGCAAAAGGAAACGGAATATTTCGTGGTTTTGTAGGTGATTACAGTATCAGTAAGGAGTCGGATAACATCATCCGCAGTCTTCTGGTACGGAAAAAAGGTGTATATCAGTGTTACAGTTATTATTCAGGATATAATGAGATATCGGACGCGAATGGTATTGTTGTGTTTTATGATACCGGTATTTCGAACATGGATATATTTGTAAGGGAGGAAGAAAATGCGTCGTAAATGCAACAGTACACAGGTCATATTATTGATTCTTGTCGCAGTTTTTACGGTCTTGAATCCAAACTTCCTTTCTCCGTTTAATCTCTATAATTTTTTGATGCAGAATGAGTACCGTATCGTGATGATCACAGGTCTTGCGATCATCATGCTGGGTGGAGAGATCGATCTGTCTCTGGGGTACCAGATATCGCTGGTGGGAATTCTGATTGGAAAACTACTGACGGCAGATGTTCCGGTTCCGATTTGTATTCTCATAGGACTGGCGGCGGGATGCTGTTGTGGACTTTTAAATGGATTTCTGATAGCGGGGCTTAATCTGTCCTCTGTTATTGTGACGCTCATCACCCAGAAACTGTTTCAGGGAATTTCGTACCTGCTTTCAAAGGGAATGACATATTCAGATTTCCCGGAGCCAATCATGAGCATTTCCGGAATGAAGGGCTCAACAATGCCTGCAGGGCACATCATCATGATCCTCAGTATTCTTTTTCTGGAGGGAATGTTCTGCTTTACGATACTTGGAAAAAATATCCTTTCCATGGGATATGACGAACAGGTCCTGCGCCAGAATGGAATTCCTGTGGGGAAATATAAACTGAGTGCCTACATTCTGGGAAGCTTCTTTTTTGCAGTGGCGGCGCTGTTACTGATTTCGAGGCAGGGACTGGCAGTGTCAAACATGGGCAATGGTCTGGAGGTTGACGGCATGTTTGCTGTGTGCATTGCCGGAGGCGCCAGCCTGATCCTGAAAAACAGTGAGGTGAAGCGGAGAGTCCCCATCAGCAATTTTTATCTTGGAATATTGGTGATTGCAGTGATTGAGAATGGAATGCAGCTTTCAGGAAGCATCCAATATTATCAGTATGTGATCACGAGTGTGGTTGTCCTGTACTCGGTAATACCGACACTGCCTGCGTTTTTACCTAAAAATCAGGAGAAGAAGCAGAAAAATTAAAAAATCAGTCAAAAACAAAAGCGTGATCCCCTGCGAAGTGTAAAAATAATGCACAAGCCGCAGGGGATTTTTGCATAAAAAATAAAAATATTACACAAAAACAATAAAACAGCACATTTCAAAAATAAAAAATCCCGTCTAAAATAGAGACAACTAAAAAAGCCGGAGGGCAAAAAAGATCAGGAGGATTCACTTATGAAAAAAACTTTAGCGGCGTTATTGGCAGCGTCCATGGCACTTAGTTTATGTGCATGCGGCGGCGGAAGCAAACCAGCTGAGACAACAGCGGCAGCGGCAGAATCTGGAGCGACAGAGGCAGCAGGAGCAGCAGGAGCAGCAGAGAGTGCTGGCGGACGTGCAAAAACAGTTACTCTTGGCATGAACACACAGATCTCTACTCTGGATCCATTCAATGGTGCGTCCACAGGTACAATTTATTTGACAGAAGCACTTCATGACGCATTATACAGCATCCCGGCGCTGGGTGAAGAACTGGAAAATGAGATCGGTAAGAGTTATGAAGTCAGCGATGATGGAAAAACTTTAACCGTGGAAATTTACGATTATGTTCATGATCAGGCCGGAAATAAGATCGATGCAGAGGATGTCGCATGGTCTTATAATACATATCTGGCAACAGGAAATGCGACACAGTTTGCAAAATATCTGGATTCTGCAGAAGCGACGGATGCAACTCATGTTGTATTTCACATGAAAGAAGATAAATGTAAAGAGACATCTGCAGTAAAATCTGTATTGAGTGGATGTGTCGTTTACGATAAGGATGCTTATAGTGCAGACAGCTACGCAACAAATCCGGTTGGCTGCGGACCGTATAAAGTAACAGAATTTGTAACAGGCGCATCCGTTACAATTGAAAGAGATCCGAATTACTGGCAGACAGATGAAAGCCTTCTTGCATCCGCTAAGAAACAGAATGTTGAAAAATGTATTTTTAAGATCATTCTTGAGGATGCACAGCTTGCACTGGCACTTGAGACAGGTGATGTAGACGCAGTCAACTATGTTTCTGCAGATAACCTCCAGTTCTTCATGGACGATAATGGAAATGCGCTTGACGGATATACAGTTCAGCCATTCAACTCCATCCTTTGCGTAAATGTAAGCTTCAACATGTTCCCGGATGCTGGATCTAAGGTCGCAAATGATAAGAATTTAAGACTTGCAATCGAGTGGGCAATCGATAAAGAAGGTATCACAAACACGATTATGGGTAAGACCGCAAGCGTATCTTACGGATTTGCAACTCCTCTTTACGGCGACTATAATCCGGAATGGGAGAAAGAAGACAATGGCTATGACATCGAGAAGGCAAAAGCATACCTCGCAGAGTCCGATTATGTAAAGAACGGTTCCCCGACTCTCGTTATCATGACTGAGTCCAACGAAGTTAAGACAAAAGCAGCTCAGATGATCCAGAACTACTGTAAAGAGATTGGTATCAACATGGAAGTTAAGACGGCTGATACAGCTCTGTTTGATAACTATAAATATGACTTCTCTGAGTGGGATCTTAAGATCGATAACAACGGAAACCGTGTATCCCTCGCAGCTCTTTACTCCAACTTCCTTTCCGCTACCCATACAAGCTACAACGGAGTTCCGACAAGCTTCAATGGTCTTCCGGAAGGTGACTTAAGCAAACTTTGTGATGTTGCAAACAATGTTGACACAAACAGCCAGGAAGCAGTTGACGCCGTATTTGATTACTACACAGAGAATGCTATCCTCTATGGTCTCTGGGGACCGATCAACTACGTAGCAGCAAAAGATGGAATCACAGGATTAAAGGTTCAGTACCTTTCCTATGCACAGCCGTGGACATTTGATTTTGCTCCTGATTATAAGGGTGTTGCCGACTAACGGATAACAACTACGCGCTGCAGGGCGGCACGCGGGCAAGCGCTCCGCGTGCCGCTTTTCTACTACTGACAGCGGGAAAGGAGAAATATGGGGAAATATATTGTAAAACGTCTATTGATGATGATTCCGGTTATTTTGGCAGTTGCGATTCTGATCTTTACGATCATGACATTTGTTCCGGGAAATCCAGCCTCGCTGATTTTAGGTGCGGACGCCACAGAGGAACAGATTCTCATTAAAGAACATGAGCTGGGGCTGGATCAGCCATATGTGGTCCGTCTTGGAAATTTCTTAAAACAGACATTTGTTGACTTTGATTTTGGACGTTCATACTGGACAAATACATCTGTTACAGAAGAACTGATGGCCCGCTTCCCGCGCACACTGGCGATTGCCGGTTTCGCAATGTTGTTTACCGTTATCATCGGTATTCCGTTGGGTATTTTCACCGCGATCCATGAAGGAACATTCGCAGACCGCATCGGAGTTTTACTTTGTGTAATCGGTGTTTCGATGCCGACGTTCTGGCTGGCAATGCTGTTTGTGCTGCTGTTTGCACTGAAATTGAAACTTCTGCCGGCACAGGGAATGGATGGAGCTAAATACTTTGTTCTTCCGGTAGTTGCACAGAGCTTAGGTGGAATCTCCGGAATGGTCCGTACCGCCCGTGCGGCGATGCTGGAGGTTGTCCGTGCTGATTACGTGACAACAGCCCGTTCCAAGGGACTTTCTGAAAGAAAAGTTATCTATGAACATGCACTTCCAAATGCAATGCTTCCGATCATCTCTGTCTTAAGCGGGCAGCTTGCGAATCAGCTTGGCGGTGCTCTTGTTATCGAGCAGGTATTCTCGATTCCCGGAATCGGCTTATACCTGATCAACGCGGTAAATACCCGTGACTATCCGGTGGCGCAGTCCAGTGTTGTATTCTTATCGATTTTGTTCTCATTGATCGTACTTTTAACAGACCTCGGCTATGCGGCTGTTGATCCGATCATCCGCGCACAGTTTGTACAGGGTGGAACGAAGAAGAAAAAAAGAAAGGAGGAGAATGGCTGATATGAAAAAGGAAAAACGTAAAGGCGTCAATCAATGGCAGGAAGTATTAAATATTCTGCTTCATAACCCGAATGCGATCATTGGATTTGTGATCGTGGCGGTTTTGATTGTTCTGGCAATTCTTGCTCCGTGGATTTCTCCGTATAATTATCTGGAGATGAATCTGGCGATCGCAAAGCAGGGCCCGAGCGCTGCGCATATTTTTGGAACAGATGACCTTGGACGCGACATCTTATCCCGTATCCTGTATGGTGGCCGCTACTCCATGTCCCTCGGATTCCTTTCTGTAGGCCTCGGAGCGATCGTAGCTATGGTGATCGGTTCTATAGCCGGTTACTTCGGTGGATGGGTAGATAACCTCTTAATGCGTATGATGGATGTGCTCTCCGCAATTCCCGGCATGCTGCTTTCCATTATCGTTGCAGCAGCTCTCGGTACTGCATATCACGATACCGTTATCGCTATGGCAATCGGAAATGTTGCGGCCCTTTCACGAATCTTAAGGGCACAGATCCTCAGTATCCGTGAAAAAGAATATGTACAGGCGGCCAAGGCATCCAACTGTTCCAACTTCCGAATCATATTTTCACATATCATCCCGAATTCAGTTATGCCAATGATCATTAACTGTACATCACGTCTTGCAGCAGCATTATTATTCTGTGCATCCCTAAGCTTTATCGGTCTTGGCGTACAGCCGCCGGAGCCAGAGTGGGGGGCAATGCTCGCGGGCGCACGCGGATATATCCGTACATATCCGTACATGTTGATATCCCCGGGAATCTTTATCGCACTTTCTGTTGTCGGATTTACACTTCTTGGTGATTCTCTCCGGGATGCGATGGATCCGAAACTCAGAAAGTAAAGGGAGGTGGAAAAATGAGTGCAGATGAAAAAAAGAAGGCGGCAGATATCGGTGAGTTTCTTGATGTGAGAAATCTCACAGTTCAGTATACATCCATGGGCAGCGTGATCCACGCAGTAAATGGCATCTCGTTCCGGTTAAATAAAGGAGAAACACTTGCTCTTGTAGGAGAGACCGGTGCCGGAAAGACATCGATTGCGAAGGCAATCTTAAGGATTCTGCCGGATGTTTCCGCAAAATCCGGCGGAGAAGTTTATTTCCAGGGAACCGATATGATGAAACTCAAGGAAAAAGAGATGCAGAAGATCCGCGGACATAAGATCTCCATGATCTTCCAGGATCCGATGACAGCCTTAAACCCAACCATGCGTATCGGAAGACAGATTTCAGAAGTTGTATCTGCTCATCGAAATATTTCCAAAGAAGAGGCGGAAATAGAAGGTAAGAGGATGCTGGAATTAGTAGGAATCCCGGCAGAACGCTACAATGAATTCCCACACCAGTTCTCCGGTGGAATGAAACAGCGAGTTGTCATTGCAATTGCATTGGCCTGCAACCCGGAACTGCTCTTAGCCGATGAGCCGACGACCGCTCTGGATGTAACGATTCAGGCACAGGTTCTTGAGCTGATCAACGATTTGAAGGAGCGATTGAATACCTCCATGATTCTGATTACACATGATCTCGGTGTTGTAAATGAGACATGTGACAATGTGGCAGTTGTGTATGCCGGAAAGATCATTGAGTCCGGCAAAAAATATGATATCTTTAAACACCCGGCACACCCGTATACGAATGGTCTGTTCGGAGCACTTCCGAACATGAACTTAAACTCCAGTCGACTGCGCCCGATTGAGGGTCTTCTTCCGGATCCGACAAATCTCCCGGCAGGATGTGCATTTGCACCGCGTTGCCCGCATGCAACAGACAAGTGCAGACAGGGAACGATCCCGGCGGTTGAGCTGGAACCGGGTCACTTCTGCGAGTGTATCCGGTTGGATGAGATCAGAAAGGAGCGTTAGAACATGGCATTAATTGAAGTTCAGCACTTAAAAAAATATTTTGACGTTCCGAATGGAACTCTCCACGCAGTGGATGATGTCAGTTTTAAGATTGAAAAAGGTACGACGATGGGGGTTGTTGGTGAGTCCGGATGTGGAAAATCCACACTTGGAACGACCCTGATCCATCTTCAGGAGAGTACAGGGGGAAAGATCCTGTTCGAGGGCAGAGACGTGACGCATCTGGATAAAAAGGAGCTTCGCACATACCGCGAGGATGTCCAGATCATCTTTCAGGACCCATATTCATCCCTGAATCCACGGTATAATATCGCGAGAACCATTATGGAACCGCTGGAAATATCCGGACGATTTAAATCAAAGGAAGAGATCCGCAGAGAGGCAGACCGGATCATGGATCTTGTCGGAATCGAGGAACGTCTCCGCGGATCTTATCCGCATGAACTTGACGGAGGGCGCAGACAGCGTGTGGGAATCGGCCGCGCTCTGGCTTTAAATCCGAAGTTTATTGTCTGCGATGAGCCGGTATCAGCCTTGGACGTATCGATTCAGGCCCAGGTATTAAATCTTTTAATGGATCTGCAGGAGCAGAAACAGCTTACCTACATGTTTGTTACGCATGATCTTTCTGTTGTCCGCCATATATCAGATAATATCTGCGTTATGTATCTCGGACAGCTTGTTGAGACATGTTCTTCAAAAAAGTTGTTTGAAAAACCGCTTCATCCTTACACGCAGGCACTTCTCTCCGCAATTCCGTCCACGGACGTTGAGCGGAAAATGCAGCGTGTCCAGTTAAAGGGGGAGCTTACGTCCCCGATCAATCCGAAACCGGGATGCCGTTTTGCGGCCAGATGTCCTTATGCGACTGCAAAATGTCAGGAACCGCAGCAGCTGCGTGAGATTGAGAGTGGACATTTTGTCCAGTGCTGTCGGATCGAGGAGATTGACTGATAGGAGGAACTGCCATGTACGAGTTGAAAGCAGGGGCCTGTGAAGCCGGAATCAATCCGCCCGAAGAATTGTTTCCGTTCCGCAAATATGAAAATTCATTTTTCGAGGGATGCCTCGATGAATTAAAGGCAAAAGCAATCGTTCTTGACAATGGAGCGACCAGATTTCTGATCCTTGGAATGGATGTCGGGGAGACATTGAACGGAGAGCAGAAAGCGGAGATCACGAAAAAGTACGGATTTGACTATGAGCATATTCTTACATTCAATACACACAATCATTCCGCTCCTTGCTGGGGTCATGTTCCGGCACCGCGGGGCAAAAAGCCGCAGGATCAGAGCGAACGGGAGATCGTCTATGAAAAAACAGTAATGGCGGGGATTCATAAAGCTGTTGAAGGCGCGATCGCTTCATTGCGTCCGGCCCGGTATGGATTTGGAACTGGAGAGAGCTATATCAATACAAACAGAGACCAGCTTTTTGAGGATGGTTTCTGGATGCAGGGACAGAATTATACTGGTTTTTCAGATAAGACTTTAGCGGTCATGAAATGGGAAGATTACGATGGAAATTTGATTGCGGCATTTTTGAATTACTGCTGTCACGGAACGTGCGCGTTTACAAGACGTGACGTTGACGGAAAAATTAAGACTTCGCCGGAATTCATGGGATATGCCTGCAATTATGTGCAGGAGCGTTACGGTGGAACTCCTGTGATTATCTGGTCATCAGGGGCAGCCGGGGATCAGAATCCGTTGTTTTCCTCTGAGGGATTTCCGAGAACATATGAGAAGGATGGATATTCTGAGAGTATAGACACACCGGATGGAACCCAGTACATGATCCAGAAACATTGGGGATTCCAGCACGGGATCGACGCGATCCATGTGATCGAGTCGATCCGGGATATGAAAGAACGGATGAAGATAACAACATCGTCTACCATTGTAAAACTGGAGGGGCAGAAAGCTCCGGAAGGCGCTGATATGCAGTACAATCGTCTTCTGGTGGATAATTTCCTTCGGGGATATCGCCCGGACCTGTTTGAAAACGGAAAACATCCGGAAAAGAAACTTGTAGAGATGGTGCCGGATGGAACGGTGGATCTCTATATGCAGCTTGCGATTCTTGGAGATGCTGCTTTTGTGGGGGAAGCCGCGGAGCCATACTGCCGGATCGGAGCGAAATGTAAAGAAGCGTCCCCGCTTAAGAACACAGTGGTTGTGACCCATACAGATGGAAGAAAAGCAGGATATATTCTCGACGATGCATCTGCGGACCATAAAGTATTCCAGAGTTTCGCAAAGGTGCGGCCGGGAAACAATGATGGAAAGATCATAAGAGGAATGCTGGATATGTTTGATGACGCGCTGAATAAGTAGTGTTCAACGAAAAAGGAGGTATTTTAAGTGAAAACAAGAAAAATGCCGTGGTTTGAATTTGCACCTGATACATATGAGATCGATGAGTTTGACTGTGCTTCGATTTTCCTGTTTGTGGGAACGGAACGAGCACTTTTACTTGACACGGGGATTGGAATCGGAGATTTGAAAGGGCTTGTGGAAGGAATTACGGATAAGCCGTATGATGTTGTCCTGACTCATGGACATCGGGATCATACAGGCGGTGCTGGATGGTTTGATACAGTCTATTTGAATAGAAAAGACTATGAATTATATCCGTTTCCGCCGACTGTGGAGCAGAGAAGAGATTACGCGAGGATGATCCGGGCGAGAGAGCACAAGTATTATCCATATAAGGAAGAAGTGGATATTGTGGAGTGGCCGAAGATTCCGGAGAGAAAACCGCTGGAAGATGGGCAGGTCTTTGATCTCGGCGGAAGAACGCTGACGTTCTATGAATGCGGTGGACACACACCGGGTGAGATGGTGGTGATTGATGACAAAAACCGTATTTTATTCTGCGGGGATGCATGCAATAATCATCTGCTGTTCAGACTTGGACCTGGAGAACCGGGATTCATCAGCACAGAGGAAGCCGGGGAGAATCTGGAACGGATCTGGAACATGAGAGACCGCTATGATATCGTGATGAATTCCCATCATGATTACCGGGCAGTCGGAGGACCGATAGCTCCGACGGTTATGCCGAACGCGATTCAGTGCTGCAAGGATCTGGTAGCAGGAACTCCGCATCTGATGCAGATCGATAATCCACTGAAGTTAGAAGGAGCGGATCCGACGATCACGGTCGCGTCCCTGGATGGAATCAGTTGGGTTGTGTTCAATCCGGAAGGAATTCACAGAGTATAAACTCGTGGATGATACATAAAAAAAGAACCGTCATCCGGCGTGTGAGAGGAAGAACACACCGGATGACGGTTTTTTTAATCAGCGTCTAAAATAGCGATCCAGATAAGCCTCTTCTTTCAGCCATGCGAGAACCGGTTTCTCTTCCCAATATTTCTGCACAGCTTTCAGACGTTTTACGGAATACCGCATGTAGCGTTTTTCTTTTGGCGGCCAGTTGAGGCACATATGAAAACGTTCTTTCTCGGTCATAGACTCTGGAGAAAAGTAAAGATAAAGTTCTCCAACTTTCGTTCTTTCAGCATTTTTCATGACCTTCATATTGGCGATCCCAACCTCCTGAATCTTATCCCAGGAAAGTTCATTGTAGGATTTCCATAAAAAACGATTTCGCACACCATTTTCGTCGATTTCAAGATATTTCGTAAAATGACATAAAAGAAGAAAATAGACTACGGAAAGTACGGCGTACAGAACCATTGGTATTATTTTGTGTGATTGAAATGAGACGACAAAAAGGAAAAGAAATAAAATAAAGGCAAACAGTGAAAGCAGAGCCTTCACTGGATTGATCAGATATCGCATAAAAACTCCTTTCCGTATCACTGCTGTTTTTCGCTGACAAATTCAGTCAAGGAAGTGCTTAGGGCAGCAGTTACTTTTTCCGATTCGTAGTTAAAAAGGATAATACCATTTTTAGTCCGGATCTCGATTGCAGATGGAATCGACGGGACAGCACAGAGAGCATATGTACCATATACGTCATTATGAAAAGTTCCGTAATACAGACGGCGGTTTTGTACGCCGGAAACTTTTGTGCCGCTGTTGTAGTTGTCGATAAGCGTGATTGATTGGATTTCCCTGTAGTCAATGGAAAAAGGTTCGGTTCCTGACGGACCGGTGATGACAATCCGGGTGTCATTGAAATCGATCCCGACGGATGCTGCATTCTGCATACGGATGGCGGCTACAAATACCATGATCAAGATCAAGGCACCGGTGATATAACGGGAATATTTTTTGTTCACGAAATCCCTCACTTCTCTTGTGTGATGACATCATTATCAGTCAAAATGCACAAAAAAACAAGGTGACAAATTAAAGACTATGTGAAAAATATTTGCGATTTTGATGAATGATGATGAAAATAGTCCCATGTTTTCAATAACCTGAGGAATCTGCCAGATTCATTTTAACAAAGAGAACAATGACAGATGCCGCAGCGAGAAGACATGGGACGTATTTTCAGAATATTTGAGGTGAAGGATTATTCCGGATAAACAAGCTGTTCCTCGCGGATATCCTCAAGTACCTCGTCATAGAACTTTCCGGCAAGATATTTTGCCATCGGGAGGTTCATGTCGAGGTAGTTTCCGCAGTCACGGGCAGCAGCACCCGGAACTTCGCCCTCGTAATCGCGGATAAAGAGGAACATCTCCTGAAGCAGCGGGATAATGTCCGCAGACTCATAATCGCCAGCGAGAAGCAAGTAGAATCCGGTGCGGCATCCCATCGGTCCGAAGTAGAGAACTTTATCTTTGTAAAGACGATGATTTCTTAAGAAGGTTGCGCCGAGATGTTCGATCGTATGGACCTCGGCAGTGTTCATAACCGGCTCAAAGTTCGGACGGGTCATACGGATATCGAAGGTCGTAACATGGCTGTCTCCGGCAACATCCCTTCGGGAAACGTAAACACCGGGAATCAGTTTCAGATGATTGACAGTGAAGCTTGTGATCTTTTCCATAATCAGATACACCCTTTCGTGAGTTTTGCTGTTTGTTGTTGTACACAGGTTGGAATTTTCCGAATTGAAAATTCTGTACAATACAGAGGCAGATGCCATCTGACTGTATCGACTTTTATTATAAAGGGGATACCGTGTGGTTACAAGATGGAATTTGTAAATTGTCAGTGCCTGTTCAGCAGATCTGCACACTCTAATTGTCAATTTATTCTTGTCTCACTTTCTGATTTGTACTATAATAATGGGTAACGGGATTTTTGAATTGAAACATATCCCATAAGGAGAGGCTATGAAATTACTGGCATATGAAGTAGACAAAAGATCTTTTTTAGGTGTATTAAACGAGGATGAAACCTGGGTTTATCCGGTTTCTGCTGCAGGAATGGAATATCGGTCCATGAAGGAGCTGATCCGCGAGGCGGGACAGTCTGAGATGGAAATGCTGGATTATATTTCAAAGAAAGCCCCGGGTGATGTTATGGGAGCGGCCCCGGTGGACGAGATCCGTGTCGTATCTCCGATCGCGGAGCCGGATCAGGATATTATCTGCCTGGGAATCAACTACATGGATCATGCGGAGGAATCTGCGAGATTTGAAAAACGTGAATTTGAGAGACCGGAGAAAGCAATCTATTTCTCAAAACGCGTGAACCGCACGAATGATCCCGATGGAATCATTCCGGCCCATAAGAATCTGACAAGTCAGCTGGATTATGAGGCAGAGCTTGCCGTTATTATCAAGAAAGACGCAAAGGACGTAAAGCCGGGCGAAGTGAAGGACTATATTTTCGGCTATACGATCATGAATGATGTCAGCGCCAGAGAGGTTCAGACAGAGCATAAGCAGTGGTATTTCGGAAAGAGTCTGGACGGGTTTACACCGCTCGGTCCGTGTATCATGACTGCGGATTCCACTGCGTTTCCGCCGGTATTAAAGATCCAGTCTAAGGTAAACGGAGAACTCCGCCAGAATTCTAATACAGGGCTCTTTATCCATGGAATCGAGGAAGTGATCTGTGAACTCACACAGGGCATGACATTAAAAGCAGGAACGATCATCGCAACAGGAACGCCGGCAGGAGTCGGCATGGGATTCGTTCCGCCGAAATTCCTTGAGACCGGGGATGTTGTGGAGTGTATTATTGAAGGAATCGGTACGCTTAGAAATACGGTCGGTGAATAAATAATCAGACGGTATGCGATACAGGATATAGACATGGAAGAGCCATGCCGTAAAAATAAGATAAGATCAGCATAGCTGCCATGAAGGGAGCAGGAAGCCGGTCAGGATGACGGGCTGCTCTTTTCATGGCTTTTTGTTGCCGTGTGCCGTGCACCTGGAAGCTAGGGAAGCTTTCAGCGGCTGTATCTGCGCGAAAATTCAGATGGCGGAAGACGGCTGCGCCGGTGCGGACATGAGCAGCAGAACTTTTTGGAAAAAGGAGAAATTCTATTATACATGGAAGACATACGCGAAATGTTGAAAAAGGTGGCGGCAGGCGAGCTGTCTGTGGATAACGCTGTCCTGGAACTGAAGAAAGAGCCGTTTACGGCAGCAGGATACGATGACCTGGGATTCGCGAAGCTGGATACCCACCGGAAGCTGCGTCAGGGAGCGGCGGAGGTGATCTACGGAGCGGGGAAAACGCCGCAGCAGATCGCCGGAATCGTAGAAGCGATGAAAAAAAGCGGACAGGAGACGATCCTGATCACCCGCGTGGATGAGGAGAAGAGCCGGGAGACAGAGAAACTTCTCGCTGGAAAGTACCCGGAAGGAAGCGGCTACACATATTTTAAGGACGCAAAAGTAGCAATCTGCGGAAAATTCCCGGAAAAAGACGGCGTCGGAACCATCGTTGTTGCGACGGGCGGAACCAGTGACATTCCGGTTGCGGAGGAAGCGGCACTTACGGCAGAGGCACTTGGAAACCAGGTGGAACGCCTCTATGATGTGGGGGTTGCGGGCCTGCACCGCCTGCTGTCCCACATGGATTCTATTATGGATGCCCGTGTAATTATCGCCATCGCGGGGATGGAAGGCGCTCTCGCCAGCGTCATCGGCGGTCTCGCCGACTGCCCGGTGATCGCGGTGCCCACCAGCATCGGATACGGCGCGTCCTTCGGCGGCGTGTCCGCCCTGCTCTCCATGCTGAATTCCTGCGCCAGCGGTGTCAGCGTTGTGAATATCGATAATGGATTCGGCGCCGGATATCTGGCGAGCATGATGAATCATATGCGTGGATAAGACTTCTGTTAACGTTGTCGGATCTGTCCGATCCGTAAATGATATGGCGGAATCGTCGAATAAAGCTGTCGATTCGAATGGAATGAAAGAAAATAATTTGTACTTTTTTAATGAGGTGGAATCAATATGAAAACATTATATTTTGACTGTGGAATGGGCGCTGCCGGAGATATGCTGATGGCATCTCTCTACGAGATCTGCCCGGATAAAGAGAAATTTTTAAAGAACATGAACGAAATGGGTCTGCCGGGACTCTCCATTGAGGCGGAACCGTCAGTAAAGTGCGGAATCACAGGAACACATATGAAGGTGACGATCCACGGGGAGGAAGAGGAGAGCGTGGATGTCGATCTGCAGGGGCATGAGCACGAGCATCATCAGGAGCATAACCATGAAGATAGTCAGCATAGCCATGCTCACGATCACCACCATGATCATGAAGATACCCACCATGACCATAGTCACGAATCCCATCATCATGCCCACGAAATGGCAGAGTCAGCAGCAGAACAGACAGTTCACGAATGTATATATGATAAACAGGCTGATCAAAACCACGAGAATCAAAACGATCTCAATCACCCCCACACCCATGACCACGATCATAATTGCGGACATGATCATACCCACGATCATGGTCACCCCCACCACCATCACGCCAGCATGGCAGGTATTTCCCATATCATCGAGCACTTAAACCTCCCGGAAGAGGTAAAGAACGACATCGTGGCAGTCTACCGCCTGATCGCCGAGGCCGAGTCCCACGTCCACGGAAAGACCGTCGAGGAGATCCACTTCCACGAGGTGGGCACCGCCGACGCGATCGCGGATATCGCTGGAGTCTGCCTTTTAATGCATAGGATCGCCCCACAGAAGGTGATCGCATCCCCGATCCATGTTGGAAGCGGAAATGTCCACTGCGCCCACGGGATCCTGCCGGTACCGGCACCTGCGACAGCATTTATTTTACAGGGACTCCCAATCTACAGCGGAGATATCAGAGGTGAACTCTGCACCCCGACCGGAGCGGCATTGTTAAAGCACTTTGTGACAGAATTTAAGGAAATGCCGGTTATGCGGACCGCTGCCATTGGCTACGGTATGGGAAAGAAAGACTTTGAACGTGCAAACTGCGTGCGCGTCCTCTTAGGCGAGACAGAGGAGAATGGAAGTGAAGTGACAGAGCTCTCCTGTAATCTCGACGATATGACCCCGGAAGCCCTCGGCTTCGTTCAGGAGATCCTCTTTGCCGCAGGTGCCCTTGAGGTCTACACGATCCCGATCGGTATGAAGAAGAGCCGCCCGGGAATCCTTTTAACCTGCATGTGCCGCTGCAATGACAAAAAGAAGATGGTTTCCCTGCTCTTCAAACACACAACAACGCTTGGCATCCGTGAGAGTATCAGCAAACGCTACACCCTGACAAGAACGATAAAGGAACATGAAACTCCGTATGGTGTGGTCCGGGAGAAGGTTTCCGAAGGATACGGTGTGTGCCGCGGAAAATTAGAGTACGAAGATATTGCAAAGATCGCGAGAGAGAATGGAATGTCGTTAGAGGAAGTTAAGGAATTAGTAGAGAAATAGAGAGTGAACGTAAAAAGCAAGGAAGAACTTATTTTAGCTCTGCCTTGCTTTTTACATTGCATTGATAACCATAGAGACAAAAAGAACTAGCATCCTACTTCCCACGGTAAAAAGCTACTCTCTTGTACATATCATAACGAATAAAACACATTTTATCAAGTTACTCTAGTTTAAAATATGCGTTAAATTTAAAGAAAAAACAGGCGTAAAAGTGACCAAATAGTTCAATCGACATCCGTCGACTTATATGGTAAAATTATCCTGTGATGGAGCGGAAAGCGTGGATGCGTTTCTGATGTCCGGTGCCCTCTGGTTTTATAAGGAGGGATGTCATATGAATACAATGGAAGTATTGACTCTTTTATTGGTAATATTTTCGGCGTTGACCTATATTGACCACCATAACGACAAAAAGAACTAGCATCCAACCGACCAAAGTAAAATGCTAGTTCTTTTCACACTATAACATACTGAGGGCATCGGACGTATATCCGAGTACCTTTCTGTCTTCATTATAACTGGAGCGGCTTGTTTTTTCAAGCCGCTCCAGTTTAATTTTAACTATTTTATTCAGAAATTAGCCAAAATATCTCTTTAAGAGACCAGCAAATGCCTTGCCATGTCTAGCCTCGTCTCTTGCCATCTCGTGAACTGTATCATGGATCGCGTCAAGACCAGCGGCCTTTGCTCTCTTAGCGAGGTCTGTCTTACCGGCAGTAGCACCGTTCTCAGCCTCAACTCTCATCTCGAGGTTCTTCTTTGTGCTGTCTGTAACAACTTCGCCGAGGAGCTCTGCAAATTTAGCAGCGTGCTCAGCCTCTTCGTAAGCTGCCTTCTCCCAGTAAAGACCGATCTCCGGATAACCTTCTCTGTGGGCAACTCTTGCCATAGCGAGGTACATACCAACCTCAGAGCACTCACCGTTGAAGTTTGCTCTTAAGTCCTCAAGGATATCTTCGCTTACGCCCTGAGCAACACCAACTACGTGCTCAGAAGCCCAGCTCATTTCATCGCTCTGCTCAATGAACTTGGAAGCCGGTGCGTTACATACCGGACATTTCTCCGGAGCAGCCTCACCCTCATATACATAACCACATACGGAACAGACAAATTTCTTCATAGCGTTTTCTCCTTTTCATTTATAAAATATTGTGTTTTAAAATCAATAATAGTAACCGTTACTAATATTATATTCTAATTGACTCTGAATGTCAATAGAATTTTTATTTTTTTAGTATTCCTTTTTCCGGCAGTCCTCACATTCGCCGTAAAAGAAAACAGTGTGGGAATCGACCCGTCCCGGAAACGGAGCGGTGAGAAGATCCGAAGTGTCACGAACCAGTTCCAGAGGCATATCAATGATCGCTCCGCAAGTCTTGCACACAAAGTGATAATGCGGATCTGTGTTGTAATCAAAATGCTCCGATCCGTCTCCGCTGGAAAAACGCTGGATCTCGCCCATATCCGCCAGAAGCTTTAAATTGCGGTATACAGTTCCCAGGCTGATCTTCGGGTATTCTTTGCTGATCGTTACATAGACGGCGTCTGCGGTCGGATGATCCTTGCGGTTTTTCAGGCACTCCCGGATAGATTCGCGCTGGCGGCTGAATTTTAATGCTTTCATGGTGAACCTCCTTTCTGGATTTGTAAAGACCAAACAACAATAATAATGATAATTGTTATCAACATAATACCATTGGAGATATTCACTGTCAAGTATGAAGTGATAAAATTTTTTAAAACTGCTCAGACCATACATGAAATCAAATTCCTTGAAAACAGCTGATCTCAGCGCCAAAACACATGTATTTAACTGCGTACAATCTGTAGGAAAATTCCTTGAAAACACCTTAAGAAGTGTTTATACTGTTCTTATAATTGAAGGCAGCCGGAAAACTGTTCTTCAAAGCTGCTCATATTCCCGGCTTGGCACGGGAGTCCCTACGGCAGCAGGACCGGAATTTCTGTGCGATCCGTCCTCAAAACCCCACGAAACGGAGGTATTTCCATGTATAACAGACATATCCGCCACCTTGTGACAGAGCTTGGAAACCGTCTGTCGGATAAAGAATTCTTAAAAAAGATCGGTCTCAGCCGCCGCAGCATGCAGCAGCTCTTCAATAAAGACCACTGGGAAGTAATATTCGGGAAAGCATTCCCGGTGACAAGACGCTTTTCCTGCGCAGAAATCCTGGAATTCTGCCGCGAAGATATGGAAAAGCTCGCAAATGAACCGGAAGAAGGCTGGCTCTCCTTCACCTATAAATATTCGACCCACATTCTGTACCCTGATGGGGATTTCTCTGCGTCCGCGGCTCCCTATGCGCCGTCTGCGCTCTATTTCTTAAACGTACTCCAGTATTTCTTTGACGAAGAACGGAAAGTCATGCCGTTCGATCCCTACGATGATTTTCAGCTTCTAACCGAAGAAGAGTACGCGAATTTCGAGCGGGCAGGAGAGTATGCCCACTTTATCCGCGAATTCCGCGACCAGTATGTATATGAAATGATGCGCTTAAACCGTGAGGCGACCCCGTTCGAGACACTGGGACACATCGCAGGCGTCCACTACGTTGCGATGGCGGTGGCCCAGGGCCTTTATAAGGCAGGCGTGCCCATCGATCTGGCGCTGGCATCCGGCGCGGCGGCGGGACATGACCTCGGAAAATTCGGCTGCAAGCCAAACGAGCGGGTCCCGTACCTTCACTATTACTACACGAACCAGTGGTTCACCGCCTACCACATGGAAGGAATCGGCCACATCGCTGCGAACCACTCCACCTGGGACCTGGAGCTGGACAATATCTCCGTGGAGTCCCTGGTGCTGATCTACGCCGACTTCCGTGTAAAACAGATGCGCGGCGAGGACGGCCGGGAGATCACGAAGATCTACACCTTAAAAGATTCCTTTGATGTCATCCTCTCAAAACTCGACAATGTGGATGAGGCAAAACGGAACCGCTACCGCGTCGTTTACTCCCGCCTTTACGAATTTGAGCGTTACATGCGCTACAAAGGCGTGGATGTGGACCTCACAGGGAATCCGGACCCGGCAGAAAAAACGGTGGATATCGTTCTGCAGTCCGGAAAACAGATCGTCCGTTCCTACGTGTTCTGGGGAATCGAGCACAACATCGATGTCATGCACCGCCTCGGCACCGAGCGCCAGTTCGGAAACATCCTGGAGGCGGCCCGGAGCGAAAAAGACTGGAAGAATGTCCGCGCCTACTTAAACATGTTCAACGAATATTCGATCCACCTGAACCACCGCCAGAAAGAGCAGACCATCAGCTTCCTGTACGAGCTCCTCTTAAACCGTGAGGGCGATATCCGCAGACAGGCGGCGGCACTGATCGGAAAAATGTTCGCAGATTTCAATGCCGGTTACCGGAAGGAGCTGCCGAAAAACATGCCGGACCCGGATGACAAGACGGCTCTGACACTCTGGGAGGAGTACCTTGGACAGCTGGTGTGTCCGGACTACCGCCTGACGATCCAGCAGAAGCACAGGATCCAGAACTCCTTAAAATTTATCATGGTATCCGCTATGGAGCGAAGCTCCGAGAAGGTCCGGGAAGAGCTGTTTACCGTGTTCGTGAAGTGGTTTGACGGCCATCACCGGCTGGTGGGAGACCCGGTATTTTACCTGCTGGACTGCATTTTTTCCCTGCCGCTGGACCTCTGCAGCAAAGGAGACCGTCTGGAGCAGCTGATCCGCTTTGCCATCAGCCATATGGACGACCCGGATGAGAAGGTGCAGATCGCGGCCGTCCGCGTCTTAAAGGTTCTGACCCAGGCGGTGCCGCCGGAAAGCGCCTGCTACGAGATCGCCTGCGACGCGGCGCACCGGATCAATCCGAGAACGATCACGCTGCTGTTTTTACAGTACCGGATCTATACGAACCTGCGCCTGGACACCACTGCCCAGCGGGAAGTTCTCTATGGACACGATGTGGTCAGCGATATCTTCCTTGAAAACTTAAAATCCGCGACCCCGTGGATCTTGAAGTCCGTAAATATCAAGCTTCTTGCGGATCAGGTCGATCACGGAAAGAGGGATCACCTGCTCCACATCTGCGCGCACTTTTCGAACCTTATTAAGGTCAGCGAGCAGGTCGGTGTCCGCCATGACGCGGGCCGCGCGCTCCTGCGTCTTGCCCATTTACTGACAACAGACCAGAGAAATGAGATCGCGGTGGAACTCTTAAAGGGACTGGAAGTGGGAGAGTACGAGTTCTCCAAATACATCCCGGAATACCTCGGTGAGTTTGCCTTATGGCTGCCGCCGGAACAGCTTGATGACATCATTGAACGTCTGCATATCCTGCTGGCGAACGGAAATGAACGGATCGTGTCCGTTGCCCTCGATACGTTAGGAGTCCTTTTGGAGTGCTATTCGCGGTATACCGTCCGTTTCCATGAGTCCGAGGAAGTATCGGAAGAACGCCGCATGAAGCTTCTCGGCCTGATTTTAAGCTGTCTTGCAAACTACAGGGAGCAGGTCCGCCAGGAGGCACTGCTTGTCATCGGACAGCATATTTTCGGCTCACAGATCCTTGCGGAGAGAGACAAGAGCAGGATGTTCTCCCTTTGCGCAAAGAAACTCCTGTTCCTGTTAAATGAGAATAAGGGCGGCGAGCTGAGTCTCTACTACCGTGCTGCGACCCTGTCCCATATCGACCGTTTTATCGCCCACTACCAGTTGTTCGGCGGTCTGGTGGAGACCAGTACGCGGGAGAAGATCGCATTTTTCCCGGGAACCTTCGACCCGTTTACCTTATCCCACAAGGAGATCGCAAAGAAGATCCAGGAGCTCGGATTTACCGTATTTCTTGCCATTGATGAGTTTTCCTGGTCGAAGAAGACCCAGCCGCATCTGGTGCGCCGCCAGATCGTAAACATGTCCATCGCGGATGAGTTTTATGTTCATCTGTTCCCGGACAACACGCCGGTCAACATCGCGAACCCGGCGGATCTGCGCCGCCTGAGGGAGATGTTCCCGACAGAAGAACTCTATATCGTTGTGGGATCCGACGTGATCCACAACGCGAGCTCCTACAAGAAGGATCCGGAGGAGAATTCCATCCATTCCTTCAACCACATCGTCTTCCGGCGCCCTGGTGAGGCACATCCGACGGAGGTTTACGAGCAGATCACCGGAAAAGTCGTGCAGCTGGAGCTCCCGCAGGAGCTGGAGGATATCAGCTCCACGAAGATCCGTGAAAATATTGATAACCACCGCGATATTTCCAGCCTCATCGACCCGGTAGTCCAGGAATACATTTACCACAAGGGCATGTACCTGCGCGAGCCGGAATTCAAGCCGATCTTACGGGCGAAAGCTATCGCCTTCGAGAACGCGGCGGGCAGGGACCGTGAGGTACTGGACGAGCTTGGAAACACCGTTCTCTACGGACATCCGGACGCCCAGGCGATCCTGACAAAGATCCAGGTGGAGAATGACCGCCTGCTGATCTTAAGAAATACCGTGGAAGGTGAGCGCCCGGCGGGCTTTGTGAGCTACCGGGAGATCGGAAACGAGGATCTGTTCGGCGTCTTAAAGGACATGGAGCTGGCAAACCTGGTCCGCGGAAAGAGCAGCCGGGAGATCCTTCTGATCACAGGCATCTATGCGAGAGAGGACGGCACCGGGGACAGCGGGGTGATCCGCGATGCCCCGCAGCAGCTTCTCGTTGAAGTGCTGGCGAAAGAGTTGGAGAAAAACTACAGTTTCGCATTGTTTGTCGCGGAGCGCGGCACAGCGACGAAAGAGGTCGTGTACGTGCTGGAGAGACAGGGCTTTATCCGTCCGCATATGGCGGACGAGAACGACAAGCGGACGATCTACATGGTCGACATGCATGAGCCGTTAATGTTCCTGCATAACCTGGATACTACGATCAAGGAGCCGTTTGCCAGCAATCCGGCGGTTCTGGATGCTGTGGAGAAAAACCACAAAAAGCTTCAGATCGCTATGACGAAGCTGTATCCGGGAAATCTTGTACTGTCCTTGTCATCCGGCATCATGTATCATCGTCTTGTGGACCGGATCACGGCGCTCAACGATGTTCCGAGAGAGCCGCTGGTGCCGAGAAGACTCGGAAAGAACATGTGCGTTCCGTTCGGTAAGATCCTGCGTGGAAAGGTTGTGCCGAATACGGTGACGAAGACGCTGCATACCGATAAGGTCTATGAGCCGGATCTGAACAGCTTTACGATCGAGCCGTTCCCGTACTACTCACCGTTAAAAAGCCAGATCGAGACCATCAAGTCCTTCGATCGGCCGGTGATCCTGGTGGATGACCTCGTCCACACGGCGAACCGGCTCCAGGTGCTCGTTCCGCAGCTCAGGGAAGACGGGATCCCGATCAAGAAGGTCGTCGTGGGCGTCCTGTCCGGCTACGGCCGCGACCTGATGCAGTGCCTGAAGGTGCCGGTGGAGAGCATCTACTCGATGCCGAACCTGCGCCAGTGGTTCGTGGAGTCTACACTGTATCCGTTTATCGGTGGCGATACCGTGCGCCGTGAGGAGATGAAGGTTGCGGGACTTCAGCCGTCCATCAACATGATTCTGCCCTACGCGACGCCGAGACTTTCCGGCTGCAGCCGGGAGGCGCTTGTGGAGTTCTCGGCCTGCTGTATCGAGAATTCCAGGGATCTTTTCCAGGTCCTTGAAGCGGAATACCGGAAAATGTACGCGAAAAACCTTACCCTTTCACGCCTCTCCGAGGCCGTCATCCTGCCGCTCTGCCCGGATAAGGGAAGCTGTATGGAGTATGATGAGAACCTGGCGGCGTCAGTATATCTGGAGAATGATCTGGAGACGCTGTGGAGGATGAAAGAGTTTCTGATCAAGGGATAAAATGCTGAACGCCGTCTGGAATTTCGAGAGGCTGAGGGCTTAAAAGGAAGATCTGCGATAATCGTGGGCTGTGTATCAAAGCCGTAAGGTCGGCAGACCTGAATGGCTTTGGTGCATGGCAGTAAAATATGGAAATCAGGGGGAATGAAATTATGGTAACCTATTATAAAATCGGAGACATGTTTTGCGCGTCCGCGCACGGTGATCTGCCATATGAGAAAACAGAGAAACCGGCAGCAGGAACAAAGCTCACCTGGCTCTTTACCGGCGGACCTGGCAGCCGCCGCGCCTCATTTCTTGTAAACCATCCGGCAGAACTCTTCATGGAGAAAGAGGATGTCAGCTGGTTAAACACAAACAGATTAAATGCGTCCGCATACGACGGACAGACCAGGGAACTCCCGGCGGATCTCCTCGCGCAGCTCGATGCCGGAACACTCCGCGCGGTAAACGCGTCCCACCCGAAATTTGAGGAGATCCTGGCATATAAGCCGAAAGAGGGCAAAAAGCGTGTCCATGTTCTGGCGATCGGCGATGTGGGCAGCATGCTCTTAACAGGTCTCCATCTTCTCGGCGGAGATGTGATCTCCTCCATCGGAATCTGTGATATCTCCGACAAGGTGACTGCCCGCTGGGAGTTTGAGGAGAACCAGATCGCCTATCCGTGGGACTATGACGCGATGCCGGAGGTGGACGTTGTGGACCAGGATCACCTCTTTGACTGTGATGTGTTCGTATTCGTGGCCTCAAAGGGAATCCCGCCGGTCGGTTCCGGTGTCAAGGATGTCCGCATGTACCAGTTCGAGAACAACTCAAAGATCATCGGACATTACGCGAAGATGGCGAGAGAAAAGAACTTTAAGGGCTTATTCTGCGCCGTCTCCGATCCGGTGGACCCGCTTGCGAAGACCGCGTTCCTTGAGAGCAACAAGAATGAGGCAGGAGAGTACGACTGGATGGGACTTCTCCCGGAGCAGATACAGGGATTCGGCCTCGGTGTTATGAATGCGAGAGCTGCATATTATGCAAAACGTGATCCGAGGTTTAAGCAGTTTTTGACGGAAGGCCGTTCCTTCGGACCGCACGGACAGGATCTCGTTATCGCGGATTCCATCGAAAACTACAACGATGAGCTCTCAAAAGAACTGACAAACCTCACCGTCACCGCAAACCTCCACATGCGCGCCATCGGCTACAAACCGTTCGTTGCCCCGGCGTTCTCATCCGGCGCGATCTCGATCCTGATGACGCTCAGAAAGCAGTGGCACTGCGGTTCCGTGTTTCTCGGCGGCGTTTACATGGGCGTGAAGAACCGCTATACAGAACATGGCCTCGAGACGGAGGCACTGGCGCTGCCGGACGCTTTGTATGAGAGGATCGTGTTCGCGGCTGAAAATCTTGCGAAGATCGTGTAGAGGTTGTTTCTGCGGCGAAGGCTAGAATATAGAAAAATGCTGATCTGATTTGTCCCGGCAGGTTTCCCGTATGTCGGGGAGAACTGCCGGGATTTTTATACGTGCCGTGTTGAGGATGGAAAGCCGTTGTTATAAAAATATCAGTGATCATGTATATTGAGTGAAGCAGATTTATCAGGGAGAGTGATACTTCATGGAGAGTGACAGATTGTTAGTTCTATATCCGCAAAAACGAGGCCCGGAGAAAGAACGGTCGCGTATGGACGAGGTTTTGAGGGCGGCGCTTGACGGGATCGATACCGAGATCGTGGAAGATATGGAAATTTTGGAGCAGGATCCCTTCAAATATCGTGGACGCAGACTCCTGTTTGCAGTTCCACTTGGGAGAAATGGCATCAACCGCGGTTACTACGAAGTTCTCGCCTGGCTGCGGGGCGGTGACCAGGTCCTCGCGGGGGCGACTGCTGGGATGATCATCGACGCGGAGAGCGAATTCTACACGAAAGCGACGGCAAGAGAGCTTGCGGTGGCGGCAAACCGCGCCGGATGTGCCTTTGTCGGCCGCCCGCTGGTGGAAGGAACCGCCTCCCTCGATAACTACCTGATCCAGGCTGCCAATATGAACACCGATCGGTTCGGCGCTTATAAAAAGAGCGCTGCGATCCTGGCACATCAAATTCTGGAAGAAACATGGCAGCCGAAAGAAGAATCGCACCTTCTGGTCCTTCACGCCTCAAACCACAGGACCTCCAATACCCTGGCGATTTGGCAGAAAGTAAAGGAGTGCCTGGATGAACGGATCAGGATTCAGGAGATCAACCTGCGAAACGGCACTCTCGTGGACTGTTCGGGATGTCCATACCAGATGTGCCTGCACTTTGGTGAGCAGGGAAAATGCTTCTACGGCGGAGCCATGGTGGAAAATATCTACCCGGCGGTCAAGTGGGCTGACGCGATCCTGCTCCTCTGTCCAAACTACAACGATGCCCTGTCCGCGAATATGACGGCGTTTATCAACCGCCTGACAGCCCTGTTCCGGACCACACGGTTCTACGACAAAGCCCTGTTCGGAATTATCGTATCCGGCTATTCCGGCAGTGACCTTCTCGCTGGGCAGCTCGTAACAGCCCTCAATATGAACAAGACCTTCTACCTCCCGGGCAATTTCTGCATGATGGAGACAGCCAACAACGCCGGTGCTGCCATGAAGCTTCCGGGTATCGAAGACAGGATCAAGGAATTTAGCGAAAAAATGACGCATATACTGATAAAAGAGACACAAAATAGCTGATACAATTTTTGAATTTCAAGCAATTGTGCGTCAAAACTTTACATCACGGAAGTGAACAACTGCAATTATGAGAAAAGCAACGAATAGCTGAAAGATTTCAGACGTTTACAAAAATTACTAATATTTGTTGCAAAAGTAACAATAGAGATGTATAATATGTTCGTAAGCTTCCTTTGCTGAAACATTGTGCAAAGGAACAGAAAAAGGAGGTAGAAAGATATGAGAAAGAGATTTTCCGCAGCAATGGCACTCGCATTATCCTGTGCAATGGTACTGACCGCTTGTTCCGGCGGCAGCAAACCGGCAGAGACAACAGCAGCCGCAGCTGACACTACTGCAGCAGCAGCTGAAACAACAGCAGCCGCAGCAGCCCCGAGTGGTGATGCCCAGAAGTTAACAATGGGTACTGGCGGAACCACCGGTACATATTACGCATTCGGTGGTGTAATCGCGAATGTATTAAACAGCAAAGACATCGGAGTGAACATTAACGTTCAGTCTACCGGTGCTTCCAAAGCAAATATCTACCTTGTAAACGACGGTGAAGCAGACCTCGCGATCGTACAGAACGACGTTATGGACTATGCTTACAACGGAACTGACCTCTTCGCAGAAGAAGGCGCAGCAAAAGATTTCACAACAGTTGCAGCCCTCTACGCTGAGGTTTGCCAGATCGTATCCTCCGGCGATATCAAATCTGTCGCTGACTTAAAGGGCAAGAGAGTATCCGTTGGTGACGCAGGCTCCGGTGTTGAGTTCAACGCACGTCAGATCCTCGAGGCTTATGACATCTCCTTCGATGATATCCAGGTCAACAACCTCGGATTCGGTGATTCCGCAGATGCATTAAAAGACGGCAAGATCGATGCTTTCTTCTGTACAGCAGGCGCACCGACAACAGCGATCGTAGAGCTCGCTACAACAAATGCGATCAACCTTCTTGAGATCGATGACGAGCATGCGAAGAAGCTTGCGGATGCACATCCGTTCTACACAACATACGCAATCCCGGGCGGCTCCTATAAGGGCGTTGACGATGATGTTCAGACAGTTGCTATCAAAGCTACTCTGATCGCATCCCCGAAGCTCTCCGAAGAAACAGTTTATAACCTCACAAAGGCTATTTTCGATAACAAAGATGAGATCGCTTCCACACATGCAAAGGGCGAAGAGCTTGATCTCGAATATGCGGTTTCCGGTATTTCTGTTCCGTTCCATCCGGGTGCTGAGAAGTACTTCAAGGAAGTAGGAGCAATCAAGTAATTACCTTGAAAAACAGGAAAGTAAGATTCTTTACAGTGGCAGCAATAATCACGGCAATTATTGCTGCCACTCTTGCCTATACCTTACGAAGCGGAGACTATCTGGTCCTGAGGAACGGAGACACAAACGCAGAATATGCCCGCTTCCGGGTAAAAGAGGGGGATGAGTTTTCTGTAACGTTCATCCACTCGGTAAATAAGTATCCGTTGACGGACGTTTACGAGATCCGCGACCACAAGATCTACGTGATCCGCACGATCTACAATAATTTCGGCGCGGGCGTGCAGACAGAGATCGAGGATGGGCAGACGCTTACGTATGATGAAAACGGGGAGATGGTTGTTTCCGGGTTTGACAAGGAAATGCCGTATCTCTCATATATTGTGGGTACGGTCTCGGACCACACACTCACACTTCACGGAAAAGAAATCAGTTTGAGGGATCTCTGCGGACGAAACAGCAAAGTAGAGTTCTCCTGTGAACATAAAGGATTCTAAGCGTTAAAAGAGTTTCGGACATATCCGGCGCCTGTTTGTATAGGGGGTATACAGGGGCAGCGCCGGAAACGAAATATAAAGGAGGGATTGGTATGGCAGAGAAAGACAACATGAAAGTCAACACATCTCCGGTGGCTGATGTGGAGACCGGTACCGCCGAAGACGTCGAAGCCATCATGAAAAAGTACGACCGTGAATCGAATACCCGAATCTGGGAAGGCACCCCGAAGCAGGTCATTCGTTTCCTTCTGGCAGCGTTTTCAGTTTTAATGCTCTATATGAACCTGTTTGCAAACTGGGATGAGCGTGTAAGACGTTCCCTGTTTGTCGGTTTTGTAATTATCCTTTCATTCCTGGTATATCCGATGAAAAAGGGAAGCTCAAAAAAGAATTCCGTTCCGATCTACGATATTATCCTTATGGTACTCGGAGCCGGTGCTTACTTCTATTTCGTATTTAACTTTAAAACAATTATCGGCCACGCGACACGAATCAGCCAGACAGAGGTTATCGTTGGCGTGATCGGTATCCTGATTTTAGCAGAAACATGCCGCCGCGTTGTAGGTATTCCGATCCTCTGTGTGGCGACATTCTTTGTAGGTTACGCGTTTTATAACGGACTTGGACAGGGCAGAGCCTTCGCGGTAGTCTTAAAGTCCATCGTTTACAACCTGTTCTATACGACGAGTGGTGTTATCGGTACTCCGATTGGTGTCTGCTCCACGTATATCGCACTGTTTATCCTGTTCGGCGCTTTCCTTGAGGCGACCGGTATTTCTGAATTCTTCATTCAGTTAGCAAACTCCTTGGCAGGCGCTTCCACAGGCGGACCGGCAAAGGTAGCGGTTATCTCCTCTGCTCTCTGCGGTATGGTATCCGGAAGCTCCGTTGGTAATACAGTAACGACCGGTTCCGTAACGATCCCGTTAATGAAGAAGACCGGTTATCAGGGCGAATTCGCAGGTGCCGTTGAGGCAGCTTCCTCCACCGGTGGACAGATCATGCCGCCGATCATGGGCGCCGCCGCATTCTTAATGGCTGAGATGGTAGGCGTTCAGTACGGCGAGATCGCGATGAGAGCGATCTTCCCGGCACTCCTCTACTTCACAGGTATCTTCATTACTGTACACCTTGAGGCAAAGAGACTTGGCTTAAAGGGTATCCCGAAGGATGAGCTTCCGAAATTCGGACCGTTATTTGTCCGTCAGGGTTATCTTCTTATTCCGTTAGTTGCCCTTGTTGCAATGGTTATGATGGGCTACACGATGTCCCGTGCAGCGATCATCGCTACCGCCCTTGCAATCCTTGTCAGCATGCCGAATAAAGAAACAAGAATGAACCCGACAAGATTCATCAACGCGTTGGAGGCAGGCGGTAAGAATACACTTTCCGTAGCTGTTGCCTGCGGCGTTGCCGGAATCATCGCCGGTGTCGTAACAATGACCGGTCTTGGACAGCTCCTGATCTCCGCAATCGTCGGCGTTGCCGGTGACCGCGTGATCGTAGCATTATTCCTTACTATGTTAACCTGTATCGTTCTTGGTATGGGTGTTCCGACAACTGCAAACTACATCATTATGGCTACCACATGTGCACCGATCCTCGTAAACGGTATGGGAATCAACAAGATCGCTGCCAACATGTTCGTATTCTACTTCGGTATCGTAGCAGATATCACACCGCCGGTTGCTCTTGCAGCTTACGCAGGATCCGCGATCGCGAAATCCAACCCGATGAAGACCGCGTTAAACGCATCCCGTCTTGCGATCGCAGCGTTCATCGTACCGTATATCTTCGCGTTTAACCCGGCAATGTTATTTATCGATACAGGCGTTCTCGGTGTTGTAACGATCATCGTAACATCCCTGATCGGTCTGTTCGGTGTTGCAGCCGGTCTTGAAGGCTACATGTTTGCAAACCTGAACGTGATCGAGCGGCTTCTCTCGATCATCGGCGGTCTCTGCCTGATCATTCCTGGAACCGTGACTGACCTTGTCGGCATCGTTCTCGTCGGAATTTCAGCGGTGCTGCAGATCATGAAAAAGAAGAAAGCGGCTGTGGCATAGAAGAAATGGATGAAAGTTATATCGGAGTATATTGCAAAGGAAATTTGCATATGATATAATGGCTAAGAAAGAAATAGAACATAGTTCAAATTTACACAAAATGAAACCCCTCAGAGCGGCATCTCTGAGGGGTTTCTTCTCGTTTTATGTAGTTGAGCATCTACAGGTTAGTTACCGATCCAGTTTACTGTCTAACCATTTGATGATGTAGTGACACACCACACCAGCCATGACAGCAACTATAAAAGAAAAAACATAATCCAAATTTACACCTCCTTTCTGTCACCAGATTGGAGTGGGTAACGAGACGAGTATATCATAGGCAGGAGAAAATTGATAGTTACTCCAGTATAAAACAGAGATAAAAAATAGACTTTTGTGAGGAATATTTGTGTATGAGGAGATCCCTGTTTTCATTGATTTTATCTTGCAAGCGACATTAAAGTATGCTACACTTTCCGTAAAGTTTACCACTGTATCTGCGTAAAGAGAGGAAGGAAAAACGATGGAATTATTATATGGAAGTACCCGCGGCGGGGAGACTGGCGTGACAGCATCCCAGGCAGTGTTAAAAGGACTTGCAGATGACGGCGGTCTCTACGTTCCGGAGCGCATCCCGACGTTGGACGTGACGATGGACGAGCTTGCCGGAATGACATATCAGGAGACGGCATACGCAGTTATGAAACAGTTCCTGACCGATTACACGGAAGAAGAACTGAAATACTGTATTTCCCATGCATACGATGAGAAATTCGACACAGAGGAGATTGCACCGCTCGCAAAGGCGGACGGCATGTATTTCCTGGAGCTGTTCCACGGAAAGACGATCGCTTTCAAGGATATGGCACTCTCCATTCTGCCGTACCTTATGACAACGGCTGCAAAGAAGAACCATGCGAAGAACGAAATCGTGATCCTGACCGCTACATCCGGAGATACCGGAAAGGCAGCTATGGCCGGATTCGCTGACGTTCCGGGAACAAGAATCATCGTCTTCTATCCGAAGAACGGAGTAAGCCGTGTTCAGGAGCTTCAGATGCTGACCCAGAAGGGCGCAAACACATCTGTAGTCGGAATCGAAGGAAACTTTGATGATGCCCAGACAGGTGTAAAGAAGATCTTTGGCGATAAAGAATTCGCGAAAGAACTGGATGCTATGGGATTCCAGCTTTCCTCTGCAAATTCCATAAACATCGGCCGCCTTGTTCCACAGGTCGTTTACTATGTATACGCCTACGCGAAGCTTCTCGCAAACGGTGAGATCGAAAAAAATGAGAAGGTCAACGTCGTAGTTCCGACCGGAAACTTCGGAAACATCCTGGCAGCGTACTTCGCAAAACAGATGGGTGTTCCGTTCGGTAAGCTGATCTGCGCGTCCAATGACAATAAGGTCCTGTATGACTTCTTCCGGACAGGCACATACGATAAGAACCGTGAGTTCATCCTGACCACATCCCCGTCCATGGACATCCTCGTCTCCAGCAACTTAGAGCGCCTGCTCTACTTAAGCTGCGGAAGAGATGCCGCAAAGACAAAGGCGATGATGGAGCAGCTCTCCACAAACGGAAAATACGAGATCACTGAGGACATGAAGGAATTCATGAAGGACTTTGCCGCAGGCTACGCAGATATGGAAGAGAATGCGAAGGAGATCCGGAAAGTGTTCGATGATACCGGATACCTGATCGACACCCATACAGGCGTTGCAGCAGCCGTCTACGAGCAGTATAAGGCGAAGACCGGCGATACCACAAAGACTGTGATCGCGTCCACAGCAAGCCCGTACAAGTTCTCCAGAAGCGTTATGGAGGCAGTCCTCGGAAAGAAAGAGGATGCCGATGAGTTCGCCCTGATCGATGAGATGGAGCGCATTTCCGGCGTGAAGATCCCGCAGGCCATCGAGGAGATCCGCGACGCGAAGATCCTCCACAACCGTCAGTGCAAGCCGGAGGAAATGGAAGAAACTGTGAAACAAACCTTTTCAAAGTAGGGTAAATCGGTTATAATAAAATTATCATGACAACAGTACCTGTTGGGAATAGATGGCGTCTGCTCCGCATATAAATGGAAACAGACGGCAGATCCGGCGGGACAGGCTGTTCTGTCAAAATAACGATTCAAATGGAGGCCTATATGTTAGTAACAGCGAAAGAAATGCTTGAGAAAGCAAGAGACGGCAAGTACGCAGTAGGACATTTCAACATCAACAACCTTGAGTGGACAAAAGCGATCCTGCAGACAGCAGAGGAACTGAGATCCCCGGTTATCCTGGGTGTTTCAGAGGGCGCAGGAAAATACATGACAGGCTTTAAGACCGTAGTAGGTATGGTAAACGGTATGCTGGAAGAGATGAAGATCACTGTTCCGGTAGCTCTTCACTTAGACCATGGTACCTACGAGGGATGCCTAAAGTGCATCGATGCTGGATTCTCCTCCATCATGTTCGACGGTTCTCACTACCCGATCGAAGAGAACGTTGAGAAGACAAAAGAACTGATCCGTATCTGCCGTGAAAAGGGAATGTCCCTCGAGGCAGAGGTTGGAGCGATCGGCGGCGAGGAAGATGGCGTTATCGGTATGGGCGAGTGTGCAGACCCGAACGAGTGCAAGATGATCGCTGACCTCGGAGTTGATATGTTAGCAGCAGGTATTGGAAATATCCATGGAAAATATCCGGCAAACTGGAAGGGCTTAAGCTTTGAGACACTTGCAGCTGTCAAAGAGGCTGTAGGCGATATGCCGCTCGTTCTCCACGGCGGTACCGGTATTCCGGAAGACATGATCAAGAAAGCGATCTCCCTCGGCGTAGCAAAGATCAATGTTAACACCGAGTGCCAGCTCGCGTTCGCAGACGCTACAAGAAAGTACATCGAAGCAGGAAAAGACCTTGAAGGAAAGGGATTCGACCCGAGAAAACTCCTTGCGCCGGGTGCAGAAGCGATCAAGGCGACCGTAAAGACAAAAATGGAGTTATTCGGTTCTGTCGGCAAAGCTGACTAAGCCGTTTAGCTTGCATTATCATGCAGTTAAAAATGTTCTCCCTAGTATCAGGGAGAACATTTTTTCAAGCTAAAATTGAAATTCAGCCGAAATACCCTGGCAGACCATGATTGGAACAGGCTGAATATTTACAGGTAATTCTCATACTTTTTAAAGTACGATTTCACCCCATGCCATAACGGGCAGCTTATACAGAATTGAGGAGGAAAACTATGAGCGAAACTATCAATGTGGAGGCAATCTTCGGAGAGAATGTCTTTAATGACTCCGTGATGAAGGAACGCCTTCCGAAAAGCGTCTACAAGAAATTAAAGCAGACCATCGAGGATGGCAGCGAGCTGGATCCGACGATCGCGGACGTGGTTGCCCATGCGATGAAAGACTGGGCAGTCGACAACGGCGCGACCCACTATACCCACTGGTTCCAGCCCCTTACCGGTGTGACCGCTGAGAAACATGATTCCTTTATCGGAAATTTTGATTCTCAGGGAAAAGTTTTAATGGATCTCTCCGGAAAAGAGCTGATCAAGGGTGAGACCGACGGTTCTTCTTTCCCGTCCGGCGGCCTGCGCGCGACCTTCGAGGCCCGCGGATATACCGCTTGGGACTGCACTTCCGCGGCATTCTTAAAGAAAGATGCAACCGGCGTAACACTCTGTATCCCAACCGCCTTCTGTTCCTACAGAGGCGAAGCCCTCGATAAAAAGACCCCGCTTCTCCGCTCCATGCAGGCCATCGACAAAGAGGCGACAAGAATCTTCCACCTTTTCGGACACACAGAAGTAAAGCGTGTTACCCCGTCCGTAGGACCGGAGCAGGAGTACTTCCTGATCGATCGCGACAAATATTTAAAGAGAAAAGACCTGATCTACACCGGACGTACCTTATTCGGCGCGATGCCGCCGAAGGGACAGGAGATGGATGACCACTATTACGGTGTTATCCGCGAGCGGATCGGTTCCTATATGAAAGAATTAAATGAAGAACTCTGGAAGCTGGGCGTTACCGCAAAGACCCAGCACAACGAGGTCGCTCCGGCACAGCACGAGCTGGCAACGATCTACACAAAGGCAAACCTTGCCGTTGACCACAACCAGATCGTTATGGAGACAATGAAAAAGGTTGCAAGCCGTCACGGAATGGCGTGCCTGCTCCATGAAAAACCGTTCCAGGGCGTCAATGGTTCCGGTAAACATAACAACTGGTCCCTGGCTTCCGACACCGGTATCAATATGCTTGATCCGGGTGTTACACCGCATGAGAATATCCAGTTCCTTCTGGTCCTTGCCTGCATTATGAAAGCGGTTGACCGCCATGCGGATCTGCTCCGCCAGTCCGCGGCTGTTCCGGGAAATGACTTCCGCCTTGGCGCTCAGGAGGCACCGCCTGCGATCATCTCCATCTTCGTAGGTGAGCAGCTTGAGGATGTGATCGACCAGCTGATCTCTACAGGCTCCGCGACCCACTCCAAGACCGGTGGTACATTAAAGACAGGTGTTACCACACTTCCGGACTTCGATAAGGACGCAACCGACAGAAACCGTACCTCACCGTTCGCGTTCACCGGAAATAAGTTCGAGTTCCGTATGGTCGGTTCCTCCGATTCTGTTTCATCTGCAAACGTTGTATTAAATACCATCGTTGCTGAGGCGTTCAAAGAGGCGGCTGATGAGCTTGAAAAGGCAGACGATTTTGATCTCGCTGTCCATGATATGATCAAGAAACTTCTTGCTGATCACCGCCGTATCATCTTCAACGGCAACGGCTACAGCGAGGCGTGGGTAGAAGAGGCAGAGCGCCGTGGACTTCCGAACTTAAAGTGCATGGTAGACGCGATCCCGTCCCTCGTTACCGAGAAAGCGTTCAAGCTGTTCGGTGACTTTGGTGTATACACGAAGGAAGAGCTGGTGGCAAGAGCGGAGATCGAGTATGAGTCCTACGCGAAATCCGTAAATATCGAGGCGAAGGCGATGATCAATATCGCAGGAAAGCAGCTGATCCCGGCTGTTGTCCGCTACACAACCGTTCTCGCTCAGTCCTTAAGCGCTGTGAAGGCTGCATGCCCGGAAGCTGACAACAGTGTCCAGACAGAGCTTCTCATCGAAGTTTCAGATCTTCTCTCCGACATGAAGGTTGCCCGCGCGAAGCTCGAAGACCTGGTAGAAGAGTATCAGCACATCGACAGCATGGAAAGGCGCGCCCACTTCTGCTACGACGAGATCATCCCGGCGATGCAGGCTCTGCGTGACCCGGCAGACCAGCTTGAAATGATCGTAGACAAGGAATACTGGCCGATTCCGAGCTATGGGGATATGATCTTTGAGGTGTAAGAGACCTCTAAATAAGAATACATAGTATGACAATAAAAGCGCCGCCCTGCGGGAGAAGATCCTGCGGGGCGGCGTGTTTTAAATCTGTAAACTTTGGGCATATTTGAAGGAAATTACGTCCCGTGGTGCAGTTTGGGTATAGGACTGCTCTTTGTGCATAAAGTCAATAATTTCATTTTTACTCATATACCCAAGCTTTTGGATTACCATATCCAGAATTTGTTTATCTTCATTTGTAAGCGAGGGAAAAGTGTGATTTCCATCTAAAGAAAAGTGATATGCAGTGGTTTCTCCCATATCAACTTCCTCGCAAGGAACATCTTTTAAATCTATAATAGAATTATGAGCTACAGGGACAGCACCCATGGGCAACGCCCGATAGACTAGTCCGGTGATTGCGGTATTCCGAAGCTTATATGACAATGCGTCGGCATACCACATCAATTTCATGAGTTTTACCTTATAAAGATTTGTGATTTTATCAGAAGCAGCAAAATAGCGAATAACATCTACAACTTTATCTAAAGAAAGCACGGTATTTCCCTGCAAAAGCTGGTTCTTCTGGAACATAGCGTAGTTTGCCTCAATTGCCTTTCGTAAATAGAGATCCTGATCTTTTTCATATAAAGCGGTTGCGGCTGAAAAATATCTTTGATATGCATCTGCCGCTAAATGTTGTTTTGCATTTGCTAAAAGGGATAAAAACCATTCGGGGTCTTGATCCAGTTTTTTTAAAATTGTATCATGCGCCCGATCCTGTACCTGGTGGCTTTCATAACGGGTAATTGTCTTAGCACCCCATCCAAGAAGCGTGCATAAATCAATCTGGCTGATCCCATATTTTGACCGAATAGCGATGATTTCAGAAGAGGTTAAAAGGTTTTCTGCTTCGCGATATGCATCTTTCAGGCGGATATCATTCTCCTGAAGCAGCTTTTCATCCATATAGAATTCTTCGGCCGTATCACAATAAAAATAAACAGCATCATAAGTGATTTTTATATTTTTGAAAGTTGCCTGTTCACGAACAAGAACGGTTTTCACTTCATGCTTTTCCATACAGCATGTACATAAATGTTCTTCGGAATTAATGATCTTCATGATCATGAAAACACCTCCTGTTTTTTATTGTAGGGGAACATATCAGGTGTAAATGCCCGTTCGGCAAAATGGAATGACATTATAAAGGTTGTGGTTTCACCGTATATTCCCAGAAGTTCAACTCGTATTTTAATATATACATCATCATGGCTATTATATACTTTGCCAAATTCACGCATTTCACTTCTTTTTGGAAAACGCAGATCTTTTACTGTCCGCATATAATTCTCGGAAGATAGTGATAAAAGTTCTCTTTTTAATGCGTCAACAGGATTCTCATCCGGAAATAGGGTACGGACCGTATATTGGTTGGTATATTTTTCAGGACGATTCTCATCTACAAGACATTTTTCCTGAAAATTGATTTTTGCCCCATGGGTGAGGGCAAATCTTAAGTTCTGAATGTAAGATTTTACGTAACTATTCAGTACCTTCATAGTTACACGCAAAAATCCATTCCAGATCAGCTTCGCTGATGGGATTTTTGCCCTCCAGCCTGTGTTTTCTTACGGTCAGCGCAGCAAGTGCGCAGACCTACTGAACAGTTACGATTTTACATCTAATTCACTTTCTATTCTTGCTGCAGTAGTTTCAGCCAAGTCAGTTGTCCTCCAATCCACACAGGTATCAATTGATACCTACATTATAATGTTCATAATTTTAAAAGTCAATGAAAGATTAACTGGAAATTTGATAGTACCATATATGCAATAAATCGGAGATGGGAAAAGATATCTATGGAACCTGCCCAAAGCAGCTGCCGGGTACATAGAAACAAAAAGGATCATATATTGACTCGAATGCCAGTATATGATCCTTTAAGTCCTAAACTAATAAGCTGTGATTTGAATTACTTCGGTCCACCCGTCTGATATTCAGTCAGATTCGACGATGAGAAAGAAGAACCTGGACTTCCAGGCGCAGCCGTACCGGAAGAACCGGAACTATAGTTATAGTTTGTATTGGAGCTTCCCGGCCCGGTCATGCTGCCGGTGTTTGTATAATAAGGGTTATTGCTGCCTGCTGCATTGCCGCCCGGCACTGTAGTTGATGCAGAGCCAGAACTGGAGCTTCCGGAACCTGAGCTGCTGTTGGAGTATCCAGGTCCGCTGGTCTGATAACTGCCGGAGGTGCTTGTTCCACTGTTGGAAGTGGAAGTAGATGTACTGTTTGAAGTTCCCGGACCGCCTGTCTGGTAATTACCAGCCGACATACCCGTATTCGTCTGGGAAGATCCGGCAGTCGTGGCTCCGGTCGCAGTGGTCGTCGAACCACCCGGCGCGGATCCAGCCGCAGCATTTCCGCTTCCGCTATTACCCGTAGTAATCCCATTCTGCGCATTCCTCGCCGCCGGAGTACCTATATAATTTCCGTTCGCCACAGTCCCGGCCGTTCCCGGCGTATAAACACTTCCCGCCGAGCCGCCGTCGATCGCGGACGTCTCACTCAGACACACACCGTTCTGGTTAAATGTATAATTCACATTATTCACAACAAATGACCCGTTCGCGATCATCTTGCCATCCGCCGGATTCAGATAATAATACCTTCCGCCGTCATTCAGCCATCCCGTGATCATATGTCCGGCCTGATTGAAATAATACCAGCTCTTATCGATATGCTTCCAGCCCACCGCCATCACACCGGACACGGTGTCCATATAATACTTGTTCGTTCCGTCACTCTGCCATCCGATGACCATCCGCCCGTCGGTGTGGAGATAGTAGAACTTTCCGTCAAGCTGCATCCATCCGGTCATCAGCTTTCCTTCATTATTGAAGTAATACCAGTAACCGTCAAGCTTCGTCCAGCCAGCCGCCATCGCGCCGCTTGCGTCAAAGTAGTACAGCAGGCCGTCGATCGTCTGCCAACCCGTCAGCATCGTTCCATCCTGCTGGAGGAAATACCGCTTTCCATCAATATCCGCCCATCCGCGGACAAGCTTACCGTCGCTGTTAAAGTAGTAATACTTCCCGTCCATCTTCCGCCATCCGGTCACCATAGAGCCGTTGCCGCGCATATAGTAATAATCGTTTCCGATCCGCAGCCATCCGGTCACCATCGCACCGTTTAACAGGTAATAATACGTTCCATCAACCTGAATCCAGTCCTTCGCCATCGTACCGTCGGAGTTTAAGTAATACCACGCGTCCTCCGCCTTCAGCCATCCGGTCTTCATCTGTCCGGTAGTAGGGAGAAGGTAGTAATACTGGTTGTCGAGAAGCAGCCAGCCCTTAAACTGGGTTCCGTCCGCGTTCAGATAATACCAGCTCTGCCCGTCATTGATCCAGCCCGTCTGCTTTACATAATTCTTATAATAATACCATTTATCCCCGATCAGCCGCCACCGGTTCGCCGGAAGCTTGCTGCTCAGATCCTTAAAGGTAAAGTTGATATCCACATTTCCGTTGATACCATTTACCGTTCCCTGGTTCGACGCCTGCCACATTGCCGCACCCTGGTAAGTCGGCTTCGAGTCATAACGGGCAACCCACACGTCATAGTGGACCTTCGTCATGTCGATCTTATTGCTGATCCAGTAATCATTCGTGTAGACCATCGGATAATATCCAGCCGTCTCCACCTTCTTACAGAATGCGTTGATAATATCAGAGACCTGTGCAGGAGTCAGGCTGTTCATTTCCTGCGCCTCCACATCGAGAACTACCGGGTAGGAGATTGGATAGTCCTTGATAAGGTTTAGGACAAAATCAGCGTCGGATTCCGCCATCGCTGTAGTCGTCGCGTAGGAATAAAGGTAAACACCGACGCGGAGTCCCGCCGCCGCTGCCCCACGCACATTCGTATCAAAATACGGATCCACCGCATTGTTGTACCGCGTTCCGATCATCGCGAACTGGATATCATCATCGGCGACCGCGGACCAGTTGATATTCTGCTGCCACTGGGAAACATCGATGCCCCGGGACAGGATACCGGTAAGCACGGAACCATCACTTCCAATATAGGAGCCGGACGCGTTCTTCTGCCAGGAAGCCGCCCATACCGGAACCGCCGGACTCACCGCGGAAAAAGCCATGACGGCACTTAAAAGAAGCGCCGCCGCCCGTTTCTTTTGTCTCATGGAAATCCCCCTTTAAATGTTGTACATAAAAATTCTTATCTTGCAGGCTGACAGACCTGATGCCGGATGTAGCTGCCGGTACCAGGCAGCGCTGTACTTCCGAAACCGTCGACCAGCTATAAAAAAGATCCCGGGATAACTGTATTTCTGTCACAGCTTCATCCCGGGACTCTATGGACGTTATCTGCGTATTTTCAGTATAGCATAAAAATACACATACGTCTTGCAAAAATTCAATTGAAAATGTGGCGATTATTCGGCTTTTCCGGACCAGTTCCCTGACCTGCGTTCTTCCGAATGCCGCACCAGGAAAGCCGCAGACCGCCAGTACGGTTATCTCAGTGTCCCGCCGTCTCCGATTCCAAGAAATTCCGGCGAGGTAATAATCTTCTTATAAAACCGCTTCGCATACCGGTACATCACGATCGTATAATCGCCAAACTCCTCGCCGACACTGCTCTTATACACCGCCCACAAACACCACAAGAATCCGCCGAGGGCAATATAAGCGTAGTAAACGAACCGCTCCTCGGAGGTCGGCTCCCGGTGCAGGTAGAGCTTGATCAGTTTCTCGACCTCAAAATCATTATAATAGGAATAGATCGCGCACATGCTCACATCGATCAGCGGATCACACATGCCGGAGTACTCCCAGTCGATCAGGCGGAGATCCCCGTCCGGCAGGAACAGGAAGTTGTCGCACACGCTGTCGATATGGGACAGGACCTTCGGCCGGTTCAGGTGGTCGAGGCGGTCAAGCAGTGTCATCATATGGGACTTTACTTCCGGATAATCCTCAAAAAGCTTCTTCTCGTATCCACGGCACAGTGCCTCATAGAAGGTGATCCGCTCCCGGATATCAAAAGAATAGTCCACATGGAGCTTCGAATCATGGAGCTTCTCCACAAGTGCCATGCACCGTGCCACATCATCCCAGTCGCGCGGATCGCTGTTGCGCGCCCCCTCATAATACTCGGAAATCTTGTAGCCGGTCTCCCCGTTCATGTATACAACATGTTCGGTGATGCCGTAATCCTTTACTGCGTCATAGACCGCCTTTTCCTGCTTCCGGTTGATCAGAAGCTCGGTTCCCGGACCAGGAATCCGGCAGATATAGGACTTGCCGTGAACCTTAAACAGGAAAGACTTGTTCGTCATGCCGGTCTTCAGGCATTTAATGCCCGTGATCTCAGACTCCGGAACCTGCAGCACCTCGGAGATCAGCTCCATGGCGATATTGTCGGAATGGTTCTGGTAGCGCTCATCGAAGAGGCGGAGCTCCTCAAGATTCTCGAACTCGTATACCTGGTTGTCCGGCTGCCTGTTGATATACATCTCCGGAACCGGGAAATGGTGCTTTCCGGGAAGATGACTGTCGACCTCGCCGTTTAAGAGGTCCGCCAGAACCTGCTCCCAGTACATCTGCTCCGTTCCGGGAGTATGATAATACTCCTCGAGGACCGGGAAGAACTTTTCCGAAAACTCCTTCGAGAAGAATACCGGTCCGTACATGACCCAGGAGTCCTCGCCGCCGACCTTTACGCCGGTGAGCAGCCCCTTTTTGCTTGTCTCAAGACACCACTCGGAAGTCTCTCCCTTCATATATACAGAAGAGTACCATGCGCCGCACTCGTAGGTGTGGTACATATTGTTGCGCATCCAGTTGTCGGAAGAGAGAAGATAAGTGTTCCTTCCGATAAAACACTCCCGGGCATGGTAGAGCGTTGTCAGCGTATTCTTATTGTGATATTCCGGGTTGTAGAGAAGCTTCACACCGAACTTGTCGATCAGATACTCGAACTTCTCCTTCAGATATCCCACAACGATGGTGATATCCGTGACGCCCGCTTCATGCAGCTGCTTGATCTGCCGCTCGATCATACGCTCGCCGTAGACCTCAAGAAGTCCCTTCGGCGTCTCGAAGGTCAGCGGTACAAATCTGGACCCGAATCCCGCCGCGAGGATCACGGCGCTGTCCATCCGGTAATTTCTTAAAAGATCCACACCGCCTTTTAATAAGGAATAAGATCCGTCCACCGGATCAAAAGAAAAAAGCTCCTGGTCCAGACCTTCCTTCACGAGATGGTTGCAGGTCCCAAGAGAAATATCCATCGCCGCCGCCAGCTCCCGCTGTGTCATCTTGTTGTTCTCATAAATATTCCTGCAGAGTAATCCCAAACGATCCATAGTCGTCCTCCGAATCAAAGCTGTTTGCATCGCTTATTATTACTGTTTAATAATAAGGAAGAAACTAATAAAAATGAACGTGTTCAAAACGAAAAAATAAATAGATATATATGAACATTATAACACGTACTTCTGATAATACAAGATGATATTTTGAACATGGAATTATCACGTTCAAAATATCTTGAAAATAACATAAAAATGAACGTTCTGTAATGACACATCCTTGCCACAAAGCTGCCACAAAGTGTAAAAATGGGCATATTGTACTTATATATATACAATATCAACCCAAAATAGCATTCGCGTAAGGATTTCGTAAGAAAATAAAAACAAAAAAGATATGGAAATTCTTAAGAAAATATACTATAATACCAGTGTATTCGAGGTACAGAGTATTTCTGGAAGCGAAGTAAGATAGTTCCCTTTATTAAAAAATCTTCATTTTTTGTAAAAAACTATTGATAATTTTACTTATCGGAAGTATAATGGCTTCGTAATGCAATTAGGAATTTCAAAAAGCGTTTCAAAAAAACAAAAGGAGAGTGCATTAATTATGAGAAAGCAGACTAAAATTGCTGCAGTAGTATCCGCAGCAGCTCTGTTAGCATTAGGCGCTTCCATGACATCTTTCGCAGCTTCCAAGGGAACCTGGATGATGGTTGATGGCGAGTGGTATTGCTACGACAAGAACGGTGACGCATACGAGAACACATTCTGCTCCAGCAATGGTAAAGAATACTACGTTGGTGAGGATGGACAGCTTGTTCGTTCTGCATGGGTTGAGTACGATGGAAACTACTACTTCGTAAACAGCAGCGGTGCTAAGATCACAAACGATTGGAGATTAACAGCTCCGTACGATGATGATTCCGCCGATGAGGAGTGGTACTACTTCAAATCCAACGGTAAGAGAGCAGAGAACGAGAAGATCACATATAAGAGCAAATCTTACTACTTCGACAGCGACGGAAAGATGCTCACAGGTTGGGTAACTTACGACAGCAACGCTGTTGATGAGGCTAATGATTTCGTTGATGGCAAGACTTTCTACTGTGACGAGACTGGTGCTCGTTTAGAGAAAAACTGGGTTTACTCCGTAGAGCCGGGCGTAGAAGATGATGATGCAGACGCAGACGAGTACTGGTACTACTTCAAGTCTTCTGGTAAAGCTCAGATCGGCAAGGGAACAAACATCAAAGGTCAGACATACCTCTTCGATAACGAAGGTCGTATGCAGACTGGTTGGGTTGCTTTAACAGCAAGCACATCTAGCAATGCTAAGGAATATCTTGAGATCGGTGGAGAAGATTCCACAGCTAAATTAAGTGACTACACAGATGTTTACTTCTGCGGCGACGAAGATGACGGACACGCTAAGAAGAACAAATGGTATAAGACTTGGAGACCGGAAGATTTCGATGACGAGGACGAGGACAATGATGAGTTCTGGTACTGGATCGATAAGAACGGTAAAGTATATATCCCGACCGAGGCAGCTTCTGGTTCTAACGCAACAGGTTATAAGTACAAATTAGAGGATGCAGCTCTTGCTCAGAAGAAAGTTAGCGGAAGCTACGAATCCTTCGAGATTACAAAGAAGAAAGTAAACTCCAAAGACTACTTCTTCAACAACGATGGTGAGATGCTTTCTCAGTTCATCGAGGTTGTTACTCCGAACACAGCTGATGGTCTTGTAACTGGTATGTACTACTTCGGTGGTGACGATGACGGCTCCATGAAGACTGGTTCCCAGTCCGTAAGAGACGACAATGGCGACACATACAAGTTCTACTTTGGAACAAAGAACAGCACATCTGAGAATAAGGGTGTTGGTATCACAGGTAACAAGAGCAACAAGCTTTACTACAAGGGTCTCTTACTTACAGCTGATGACTACAAGTATCAGATCGCTACTGTAGACGATGTTCACTACTTCATCGTTAACAAGAACGGTTCTATCCAGCACAGCTGCGTAGAGTACAAAGAAGACAGCGATGTTCTGATCGATGCTAGCGATCTTGCTAAGACAGCATTCAGCACGACTGAAGGCCTTTACAAGTACAGCATTGATGCAGCAACAGCATCCGCAATCAACAAAGTTGATATGATCGATGAGACTGAGGTTATGCACTAATTTATCTCAGTAAAAAAGAAATTCTAATTGCAAAACGCGGGCGAGGATTTAATCCTCGCCCGTTTGCGTTATACAGTAAATGGGCGGGAATCACTTCCCGCCCATTCTGTCTGCAATTAGAATTTCTAATTTTTACAAGAAACGTTAATATTAGTCTGTAACGTTAACGAACTCGTTGATATTAATTCCTGTAAGGTTCGGATTAACTGTGTAGGTACCGCCGATCTCATACTTAAACTGACCATCCGGAGCAAATGTTGTATCATTTGTAGTTGTGATCAGAGCATCTCCATCCTCTTTGTACTGAGTGTTCTTGGAGTGCTGAATAGAACCGTTTGTATTAACGATAAATGTATGGTTGTCGATAGTTGCAAGCTGATATTTGTAATCGTCAGCCTGGATTAACATACCATAGTAGTAAAGTTTGGTATTCTGGTTACCTGTAATACCTGCACCTTTGTTTGTTCCCTTTGTCGCAAAGTAGAACTTGTAAGTATCACCAGCATCGTCCTTGATAGCCTGAGAACCAGTCTTCATGGAACCGTCATAGAACCACCGAAATAGTACATCTCGTCATCTACAAGGTAGAAATTGGAAAGCATACGTCCTTCCTGATCAAACCAGTAATCTTTGGAGTTTACTTTCTTCTTAGTAACATTTACAAGACCTTTGTTCTTGGACTGAACTACGCCATCTTTGAACTCATACTCGTAAGCGTTAGAAGCAGTAGCTAAAACGTCCATGTTTGTTCTGTAAAGCTTACCGTTTTTATCGAACCAGAACCACTTCTGATCGCCTTCTTCCTCGTCCTCATCCTTCGGAATCCATGTCTTAGCCCATTTGTTCTTCTTAGCGTGTCCGTCATCCTCATCGCCGCAGTAGTAAGCATCGCCAGCGAACTCAGATACAGCCTGTTTAGTATGATTATCATCATCTAAGTTAATCTGCTTGTAAGCATTGTTTCCGCTTGCATCTGTTGTCTGCACAACCCAACCATAAAGCATACGACCCTGATTATCAAACAGATAAATCTGACCATTTAAGTTAGCCTGCTTACCAGTAGCCGGTTTACCTGTAGATTTCTTTAAGTAATACCAGTACTCATCTGCATCAGCCTCATCATCAGATGTACCCGGCTCAGTATCTTTAACCCATGCACCTTCTACACGAGCGCCAGTCTCGTCGCAGTAGAATGTGTTGTCTTTCTTGTAAGTATCAGCTTCGTCAACGTTGTCTGTGCCGTCAGTTGTTACCCAACCTGTGAGCATCTTACCTTCGCTGTCGAAGTAATATGTTTTTCCTTTGTAAGTGATCTTCTTGCTTGTAGCCATCTTACCGTTGGACTGGAAGTAGTACCACTCTTCATCAGCTGTCTCATCATCGATCGGAGTTGTTAATCTCCAGTCGTTTGTGATCTTAGCACCGCTGCTGTTTACGAAGTACTTATCGGAGCCGTCCTCAACCCATGCGGAACGAACGAGTTCTCCGTCGTCGCCAACATAATATTCCTTACCATTGCTGGAGCAGAATGTGTTTGTGTATGCGTCACCGTTCTTGTCGTAGCAATACCACTCGCCATCAACCATCATCCAGGTGCCTTTAGCAGCTGCGAAAGATGTCATGGAAGCGCCTAATGCTAACAGAGCTGCTGTGGATACTACTGCAGCAATTTTAGTCTGCTTTCTCATAATTAATGCACTCTCCTTTTGTTTTTTTGAAACCCTTTTTGAAATTCCTAATTGCATTACGAAGCCATTATACTTCCGATAAGTAAAATTATCGCAAGTTGGGAAACGGGGTGGGAGAGGGGCTTAAATTGGAAAGATGGGATGGGGAAATTTAAGAAACGGGGATCAGAAAACGCAGAATTAAGAATAAATTCATGAAAAAGGAAGGAAAAACAGGGCGGGGTAAGTTGCAGGAAAATGGGAACAATGGTATAATAAACTCGATTTTTTATGACATGTGAAAGGAAGAATACATTCATGGCAAATAGGATAAAGAAAAAAGAGGAGACGAAGAGCAGCTATCAGGATAATGTGGCACTGATCATGGGAGTGTTCACCTTAGCGGTTTTATGTGTGCTGCCGCTGGTGTTCCGGGACTATTATTTTAATATTCTGGAGACAAAATACCAGTTTTACTGTATCGTCTCGATTGCGGCGCTCGTTGTTATGGGCGGCTATGGGCTTGCAAGCGGAAAAATGATCGAATGGTTTTCAAAATTCGATTTTAAGACATGGCGAAAAGGGATGAGCTTTGGCGATTGGGCAATGATCGCATTCTGGCTTGCGAATGTGATTTCCTGGGCGCTGAGCAAAGACTGGAAATGGGAAGCGTTCTGGGGAACGTCGGGCCGTTATAATGGTGTTTTCCTTATGACGATCTATATGGCGGTATATTTTCTTGTGACGCGTTTTTTTAAACTGAAGAGATGGTATCTGGACGCGTTCCTTGCGGTTGGAATCTTCGTATGCGTTTTCGGAATTACGGATTATTTCCAGATGGATGTTCTTGGATTTAAGGTAAATATGATGGATACCCAGAAGTCATCATATACCTCAACCTTTGGCAATATCAATACGTATACGATTTATGTTGCGGCCCTGATGGCGATTTCCATGATCCTGTTTACGCAGGAGAAGAACCAGAAACGAATGATGTGGTATTACGGGAATATGATCCTGTCAACATTTGCGCTGATCATGGGAAACAGTGATAACGCATATCTGTCTTTGGCAGCGATCTTTGGCCTGTCCCCATTGTGGCTCTTTAAAACGAAAACAGGCATTCGTAAATACATGATTTCGCTGGCTTCCTTCTTTACTGTTATCTGGTGTATTGAGTGGATCAACAACGCTTATGCTTCAAGCGTACTTGGAATCAGCAGTGCGTTTGATCTGATCGCGGGCCATAAATTCCTTCCGGTACTTATTGCGGCACTTTGGATCATCAGCGGAGTCCTGGTATTCCTTGATAAAAAGAGCAAGGTAAGCAGAACTTATACAGAAGAAACAAATAAAATCCTGATCTATATCTGGATAGCGGTAATTGCTGTTGTATGTGCAGCAGCAGCATTTGTATTATATGATGCAAATGTAGCAGGACATGCGGATAAATACAGCGCGATCAGTAATTATGTAGTATTCAACGATGCATGGGGTACGCATCGAGGATATATCTGGAAACGCGCGATGGAGATCTTTACAGATAAGCTGACTCCTGTCCAGAAGCTCTTTGGATACGGTGCAGATACCTTTGCCTTGATCATGCAGTATTATTTTCCACCGGCACAGAGCGGCGGAACCATCATAATTTATGATAGTGCTCACAATGAGTACCTTCACTATCTAATTACGATCGGACTCTTTGGAACAGGTTCTTATATTGCGTTTATGCTGGCCTCAGTCGCATCGATGACAAGAAAAATGAAAGAGCAGCCGGAAGTTGTGGCGATTATGATTGCTGTTCTTGCATATATGATTCAGGCGGTTGTTAATATCAATCTCCCGATTGCCATGCCGATTATTATACAGCTCTTAGCGATGGGTGTAGGAAGAAAGAAGATTCCGGCAGAAGAGACAAAAACTGAAAAATAAATTTGATCGCGTGAGCGCAGAGACGCTTGCGTCAGGGAGGGAATATTATGATGCAGGCAGTCATCATGGCCGGTGGAAAGGGAACAAGACTGGTAGCACTTACAAAGGATGAGATTCCGAAGCCGATGGTCCCGGTTGCCGGAAAGCCACTGCTTTTATGGCAGGTGGAGCGGCTGAAGGAGAACGGAATTACAGATATTATCATGGTAATCGGACATCTTGGTAATAAGATCAGGGAATACTTTGGTGATGGAGAAAAATTCGGTGTTGCGATCCGGTATTTTGAGGAGACAGAGCCGCTTGGAACAGCGGGATCTTTCTATTATTTAAAGGATATGATCCACGGGGATCGGTTTGTCATGATGTCCGGAGATCTGTTCTTTGATATTGATTTTCAGCGGATGATCCATTTTCATGAAGAAAAGGGCGCAGTCGCGACACTGTTTGTACATCCGAATGGACATCCGTTTGATTCAGACCTTCTCGTGTTGGACCATGATGATAAGATCACGGCGTTTGATTCCAAGCATAATGTGCGGAATTACTGGTATGAGAACTGTGTAAACGCAGGAATTTTTGTATTTGAAAAGAAGATCTGTGACTATGTGCCGGAGCCGGTGAAGCGGAACCTTGAGAACGATGTGATCAAGGGCATGTTAGAGGCTGGAGAACCGATCTACGGGTATTGTTCTCCGGAGTACGTAAAGGATGTCGGAACTGTGGAACGAGTAAACCAGACGCTGGCGGATATTGAGCGCGGTGTGATCGCGGGAAAATGTCTTAAAAATAAGCAGCGTTGTATCTTTATGGATCGGGACGGCACGATCAACCAGTATAAAGGCCTTGTATACAAGGGAGAGGACTTTACGCTGGAGGATTGTGCAGTCGACGCGATCCGGAAGATCAATCAGTCGGGAAGACTTGGAATCGTTATCACAAACCAGCCGGTGGTTGCGCGTGGACTCTGCGAGATCGAAGATGTAGAAAATATTCATAAAAAGATGGAAACGCTTCTTGGAAAAGAGGGAGTGTTCCTGGATGATGTATTTTACTGTCCACATCACCCGGATAAGGGATACCCGGAGGAGAATCCGGCTTACAAGACCCCGTGTGAGTGCAGAAAACCGAAAACAGGTATGATCCAAAAGGCAGCAGAGCGGTACAATATCGATCTTGCGGGATCCTGGATGATCGGTGATACGACGATGGATATCCAGACCGGGATCAACGCAGGAATGCGCACGGCGTTGGTACAGACCGGTGAGGCTGGAAACGATAAGAAATATGACGTGAAGCCGGATCTTGTCTGCAGGGACCTTTTGGACGCGGTAGAGAAGATTTTACAGGTAGATTAACATATTAGGAGAACAATTATGATCATTACACAGACCCCCTTTAGAATGTCCTTCTTCGGAGGCGGAACAGACTTCCCGGACTTTTATAAGGAACACGGCGGAGCCGTAATCTCAACAACCTTTGATAAATACTGCTATGTAAATGTGCGCCATTTACCGCGCTTTTTCGATTATTCCACAGAGCTTTCCTATTCTAAGATCGAGCGCGTGACGGATGTCAACGATATCAATCATCCGGCAATCCGGGAGGCGATGAAATATCTCGATATGCAGGAAATCCGTCTTACTTATGAGGCAGACCTTCCAGCAAGATCCGGACTTGGAACGAGCAGCTCTTTTGCGGTTGGAATGTTAAATGCTTTCTATGCGTTAAAAGGAAAATACGCGGATAAGAGAAAGCTTGCGGATGATGCGATCTATCTGGAGCGAGTTCTCTGCAACGAGAGTGGCGGCGTTCAGGATCAGATTGCGGCGGCGTTTGGCGGATTAAACAGGATCAACTTTAGTGCTGACGGATACGAGGTAAATCCGGTCATTATCTCTCCGGAGAGAAAGGCACAGTTAAACCAGAATCTGATGCTGTTCTTCACCGGATTTTCCAGATTTTCTTCCGATATCCAGCAGACAACGGAAAAAGCACTGGTAGATAAACAGAAGCAGCTTCTTGAGATGCTGTCTCTGGTGGATGACGCGGAGAAGGTTCTCACATCCAAGACAGATCTCAATGAATTTGGAAGACTTCTCGATTATACATGGAAGCTGAAACGCGGAATTTCTAATAGAATCTCCACAGATTCCATTGATGGACTTTACGCAAAGGGAATGGCAGCAGGCGCTCTCGGCGGAAAGCTTCTCGGCGCGGGCGGCGGCGGATTCCTTCTCTTCTACGTAGAGCCGGATAAGCAGGAAGCGGTTCATAAGGCGATGGAAGAACTCTTATATGTTCCGTTTGAGTTTGAGAACAGCGGTACGAGAGTGATCCATTATACGCCGGAGACGTATGAGAAGAGATAAAATATAGAATTATAGAAACTTATAAATGATACGAACATAGAAAATATCCCAACGGTTAGTAAAAGACTGTTGGGATTTTTCTAAATATAAGCTGAAACAGGAAACCATATAACATTCATACTTTTAAAGAGGTGGTTTTATGTACGAAGACGAGAGAAAAAATGAAATCGAGCATGTATTAAAACGCGGAAAAGAAATTCTGAATGAACACCCGGAAATGTACGAGAAAACATATCAGGAAGTGTTAAATATTCTGGATGATGGCACGCGTGAAATGATTCATAACAGGTGGGGAGTCACAGCGCGGATGCTTGCCGAAAATATGAATGTTACAAATCTGACAGATCTTGTAGATGGGCTTGCAAAGGAAGTAGAGTTCTGCGGCAGGAAAACGCTTACATGTGAATATGCCGGTTATCTGCTACAGCAGGAATATGGAGTCGATTTGATCGAATTGCTGTTTCTGGCTGGAGAAAAAGGAGTGATCGATCGGATCATTTCATTTGTGCGCCCGAATATTTATTATGCAAAAACATTTCGCAGAGAACAGGTAACAAAGCTTATTGGTCTATTGGAGCGGCACAAAGGTGAAGAATGGGGCGATGGAATACTTTGGGCATATAGATGTTTTGTCATGAAAATGGAAACATATGCGGTGGTTTTCGATGAAATTGGAGAAGTAAGATGTCAGACAGAGTATAGATTGTTAGGACTTTTTCGAGGATCATGGTATCAGAAAAACAGAGATGAGGCGGAAGCGGTAAGTGAGAAATTACTGGCTTTGGGAGGAAAGTGGAACGCAATGACTGCGATTGATTTTCTGGAAACAGGTTTAAACTATGGAGAAACGATATTCCGGAAAAATTTTCAAAGATTGTGTGAGCTGGCGCATGCATCCAGCGAAATAGAAGAGTATGAAATCCCATTGCTGGTACAGTATGAAACGCGATATGGCGAGAAGGAAAAAACTATTGATGAGGAAATTCTGAAGCGACTTAATGAGATTCCGAGTGGAGTAATGAGCGAAAAGCTGCGGTTTGCGGGGATAATAGCAGATCTGGTAGAGGTTCCGGACAATATCGAACAAGTATTTAAAACGATGATTTTTTCGGATTTCCATAAAGATAGTTCCATGCTTACGACGTTAGATATGTACTATGCAAGAGTGCAGAAAAATGGAAATGACATAGTAACAGTTTTAGAAAATCTACGTCATATTTTTATTGCTAATGGATATAGGGGAAATGATTACATGACATTTTTTAGACAAATGCCAATGGTACACAGTATTCTTCGAAAAGATGAAGAGAAGGTGACGGCTGCGGCAATTTCATATATAGTCGGCGGCGGGATGAAGGAACTCTTTTTTGGCATTGGTCTTCTTTCGGAGGCTGGCAGCTTTGCGAAAATTACAGAGAACTGCGAGGCGGAAAGAGGGAAAGAAATATATTCAGAAAAAGACTGGATCCGTGTTGTAAGAGCAATCCTCTATTATACATATCAGGGAGAACTTGCCTGCAGTACAGCGTTTCACCTTTTAAAGGCAGAAATGGCAGGGGATGAATATATAGAGGTCTGTATGTATGAGATATATGGCAATTATCCAGATACGATGCGCAAAACTGCAGAGAATTATAGAAAATCTGAATACAAACAGCAGGTAAAGCTTGCTGAAAGAGTTTTAGAACATTCCGAAAAAGCGCGTGCAATTCGAGAAAGAATTTATGAAATAAAAGACTTAAGGCCATCTGAGAAAGACCAGATGATGATCAGGTATGCAGAGTGTGAATTTAATCGTAAGGTCAATAAAAACGCAGATAAAGCTTCCCTGACCGGATTACTTTTTCAATCAAGGACATTAAAATATGGGGCGCGGAGCGGAACAGTTATAACTGGGCGTAAGCAGGAATTGATGTATCAGGCAAATCCATTTATGAAATTTGAACATAGTGTGGAATTGCCAAATTTATATATTGAAGATCCGGTCGGATATGAACTAATGAGACAACGGTTTGAGAGGGAGGTGGAATCAGATGCGTCTGGTAATTAAAGATTATCTGTCACAGTTAAAAGAAAAGGATGAGCTTGATTTCCTGATATGTGATCTTCTGCTTCAGATGGGCTATATTACAGATAACCGGCCAGAGACAGGAAATCGGCAATATGGTGTTGATATCCGGGCACGTAAAGGGAGGGAGATCCTACTCGGGGTTATCAAGCAGGGAAGATTAAACCGGGCAAACTGGGATTCAGGTCCGAATGCCGTACGACAAAGTGTCAACGAGATTCGGGATACTTACATCAGGCAGATGACAGAGGATGATCAGAAAAAACAGATCCGAATTGTTGTGATCACAAATGATATGATGGATGAGGCTGTACGGATTGCATGGGATAGTTACGTGGATGAAAATGCGAAATGGGGCAGAAAAAATATCACGATGGAATTCTGGAATATCGATAAGCTGGTTGACGATGTTCAGAAATATCTTTTCGAGGAAAATCTGTTTGGGGCAGAATGGCAGTCGTTATTGAGAAAAGCACTATATTTTATTGAAGAAAGTGATTACCGGAATTACTACTTCGAGCGGATTATCGATGGATATCTTTCCGGGATAAGTACGGCAGACAAGCCTAAAATTCGGGATAAAAAGCTTGCAGGTCTTTATATGGCGACACAGATGATTGCACAGTATGCTTCAGATGCACATATTAATAAAATTGCCATCATGGTTACGGAATATCTGATCATTCGTTACTGGAAATATCTGCTGGAACATCAACTCTTTGAAAAGAAAGCATATACAGAGTGGCTGATAAAATTTCTAAAGGCATATGAAAAGTGGAATGAACAGTATTATGATGCAGTTCGACCCTGCTGTGAAGATGAGAATCAGCTCCCGCTATATCATTCTGTGGAGCAAAGAATGATCTTGTATGAAATGATAGGATATCTGACAACGTATGCATATTATCAGTGTTGTAAGAATGAAAAAGACAGAGATTCATGGGCAAAGGGGGCAAATGTATATAACAGCGTTATGAATCTGATCCGGAATCATCCGCAGTTCTTGTATCCGCCATACGATGAGCATATCGGGATTATTAGCATGCTGTACCGGCTTATGGACCATGTCGGAAACCAGAATGATATCCGATATCTTATGGATCAACAGTGTACAAGACTGGTTATGGAATACAGAATGCACAAACGCTATCCGGCACCTTCAGATACGTTTGAAGAAGCGTTGAGCATTTATCAGAATCAGGAGAATGATTATAATTGCTCAGGCCTTTGGGGTGGAATGCTGCAATGGATGGTCCTCATGGATCAGGGGGAGCTATACGAGAAGTGCAAATGGAATCTTCAGGAAGACTTTAAGGATGTGACAAAGTGCGTATGGTTTTTAAGGGCGGAGGAAGAACTAAAACTCTACGATGCTTATGCGATGAATTTGGCGGGAGATGGAACTTGCTTTGAAGTCGAGGATGATTTTGAAAGTCTCAAAAAACAGATCCAGTTTGTCAGAGAACAATATAAAGAGGAAAGCTTCAGTTATGAGACCTATTCCTTTCCGGCATTAGAGTTTATCGTTAGTCGATATTATGGGTATTCAGTGAGAATTAGGCGAGAATAGCAGAGAAAATAAAGCGAATATAGCCTGTTAAAAAATTAACGTCTGGAAATCTGGCAGAAATTTGGCAAGATCAGGATAATCAGAGTAAAGGATTGTAAAAACGAAAGAGAGATGTTATAATGGGTTAAGCTGAATTTGTCATGCGCAGTCGAAGATTGCGCATGGCATTCTTATGGGAGTGAACTTCCGATAAGGATCATTATCCGAAGATTCCCAGGATTCTCCACTCCCCTGAACTATATCGTAAAAGGAACTTTGAAACATGCTTAAGAAAAAAATCCACCCGGAACATTGGCAAGTCATGGCAGCATATTTGATGATCTATGATCTTATCGTCATTGCGGCTGCTTATTTTTTTGCTCTCTGGCTCCGGTTTGACTGCCGTTTTCAGGCGATTCCGAAAGAATACCTGGATATCTATTTTAAAACGATCATTCCGTACACCCTGTACTGCGTTTTCGTATTTTGGGGATTACGGCTTTATAAGAGTATCTGGAGGTTCGCAAGCTACAATGAGCTGATCCGTATGACGTTAGCCACTGTGATCACGTCATTTTCCCAGATCCTGGCAGTTACTGCGTTGGTGGGAAGAATGCCGATTTCCTATTACTTCTTTGGAGTGATCATTCAGTTTGTTATGACATTGGGAATCCGATTTGCGTACCGTTTTGTCCTTCTGCTGGTCGGAAAAGTCAGGGAACCCGAAGCCCCATTAAAACATGTTCTCCTTGTCGGAGCCGGGGCTGCCGGTCAGATGATCCTGCGGGATATCAAGCATGCGGAAACAGTGAAGGAAAAGGTATGCTGTTTTATTGATGATAATCCGAATAAATGGGGACGTTACATCGACGGAATCCCGGTCGAGGGTGGACGCGACGAGATCATGCGGGCATGTGCCAAGTACCATATCCAGAAGATTTATGTAGTAATTCCGAGTGCATCTTCGGAAGCAAAGAAAGATATTTTAAATATCTGTAACCAGACGGGATGTGAGCTCTTAAATCTTCCTGGCATGTATCAGTTATATACAGGCGACGTGACTGTCAGCAATATGAAGGAGGTTGCCGTGGAAGATCTTCTCGGTCGTGATCCGATCAAGGTCAATATGGACGAGATCTTCCAGCATCTGAAGGGAAAAGTCATCATGGTCACCGGCGGGGGGGGATCCATCGGATCAGAGCTCTGCCGCCAGATCGCAGCCCACGGACCAAAACAGCTGATCATTTTCGATATCTATGAAAACAACGCATACGATATTCAACTGGAGTTAAAGAAAAAATATCCGGAACTCGATCTCGTTGTCCGGATCGGTTCTGTCCGTGACAGCCGGTTGATGTTTAAGATTTTTGAGACATATCGTCCGGAAATCGTATATCATGCGGCAGCCCACAAGCATGTACCGCTGATGGAGGACAGCCCGTGCGAGGCAATCAAGAACAATGCCATTGGTACATATAAAACAGCTTACGCAGCTCTGGTTTATGGCTGTAAACGTTTTGTCCTTATCAGTACAGACAAAGCGGTTAACCCGACGAACGTCATGGGGGCGTCCAAGAGACTCTGTGAGATGGTTATCCAGTCCTTTGACCATATGGTAAAGACCGGACGTGCCTATGAACTTCCGCAGCTCTTTACCCACAGTATGACCGACATGACGACCAAACCGGAAGTTATTGAGGCATTAAAACACGCAAAGACGGAGTTTGTTGCCGTGCGCTTCGGAAATGTTCTCGGAAGCAACGGATCTGTTATCCCGCTCTTTAAAAAACAGATCGCTGCAGGTGGACCGGTAACCGTAACTCACCCGGATATCATCCGGTACTTTATGACGATTCCCGAGTCTGTCAGTCTTGTCCTCCAGGCCGGAACCTATGCCCATGGCGGGGAAATCTTCGTTCTCGATATGGGAAAACCGGTGAAGATCGATACCCTGGCCCGCAACCTAATCCGTCTTTCCGGTCATAAACCGGATGTGGACATCAAGATCGTATACAGCGGTCTTCGTCCGGGAGAAAAATTATACGAAGAAAAGCTGATGGCGGAGGAAGGTCTAAGAAAAACACAGAATGACCTGATCCACATCGGATGCCCGATCCCATTTGATATTGAGGTGTTCTTAGGACAGCTCGAGAACCTGATGGAAACAGCTTACAAAAACAAAGACAATATCCGAGAGGTACTGAAGGAAGTGGTTTCCACGTACCATCCGGCTGATCAGTAAAGGAGATGCTGCAATGTTTAAGGCAACTGATTTTACACCATTCGAGAAAAAAGTATGGCTTGCCTCTCCGACCATGCACGGAGAAGAACTGAAATATATGACCGAGGCTTATGAGACCAACTGGATGAGTACCGTAGGCGAAAACATCAACGAAGTAGAAAAGATCGCAGCGGAGACATCCGGAGTGTCCTATGCTATCGCTCTCTCCTCCTGTACGGCTGCACTGCACCTTTGCGTAAAACTGGCTGGAGAAAAGCTTTATGGAAAATCGCAGATTGGACATGGTGCTGTAGAAGGAAAACGTGTTTTCTGTAGTGACATGACTTTTGACGCGACACTCAATCCGGTTGTATATGAAGGCGGTATTCCGGTATTTATCGATACCGATCCTGCTTCCTGGAACATGGATCCGGAATCACTGGAAAAGGCGTTCGCAATGTATCCGGAAGTAAAGCTTGTCGTGTGTGCTGAATTATACGGTTTTTCTGGAAATATCCGAAAGATCAAAGAAATCTGTGAACAGCACGGAGCTCTGCTGATCGAGGATGCTGCGGAAGCGATGGGCGCCTCCTGGGAAGGAAAACAGTGTGGAGCCTTTGGCGATTATGCGGCGATCAGTTACAACGGAAACAAGATCATCACTGGCTCGTCCGGAGGCTGCCTTCTTACCAACTCTTTAGAAGACGCGAACAAGGCAAGGAAATGGAGTACCCAGGCAAGAGAAAACGCGGCCTGGTATCAGCATGAGGAAGTCGGCTATAACTACCGGATGTCTAATGTGATCGCCGGAGTGATAAGAGGGCAGTATAAGTATCTTGAGGAGCATATTGCCCAGAAAAAGGCAGTTTATGAAAGATATAAGGAAGGATTTAAGGATCTTCCGATTCAAATGAATCCAATCGTGGAGGGCTGTGTTCCCAACTACTGGCTTTCTGCTTTCACGATCGATCCAGAATATATGTGCAGACAGGTCAGAGGCGAATGTGAAGCTCTGTATATTTCTGAAGCGGGAAAGACATGCCCGACTGAAATCTTAGAAGTTCTCAACAGCTTGAATGCAGAAGGAAGACCGATCTGGAAGCCCATGCATATGCAGCCCATGTATCGCAATCATGCGTTTATCACGGTGGATGGCAGCGGCAGATGTCGGACAAATGCGTATATTCCAGGCGGTTGCGTCGATGTCGGGGCGGATATTTTCAACAGAGGATTGTGCCTGCCGTCGGATAATAAGATGACAGACGAGCAAATTGACCTGATTATTGAGGTTGTTAAGGGCTGTTTTGAGTAAAAATGACGAAGGAATGGGCATGAGATGTTCAAATAGGACTACGTTAAAAAATGGGAGTTTTGGGCGTTGAAATGAAGGGTTAAAATGCCGATTTTAAGGCTCATGGTTGCATATCAATCGGAGGTCAAATAGGACGACGTGAAATAGCGTAGTTTTGGGTGATGAGATTAGAGCTGAAAATGCCGATTTTAAGGCTCATGGGTTGCATATCAATTTGGGGGGGGGCAAATAGGACGACGTTGAATAGCCGTAGTTTTGGACGAGTAGAAAGTGTGAGGATGTTATTTTCAGTGACATATTGGTGGTGAAATTTGAGTAGATGGATAAGAAGAAATTGGCGATAACTACAGCTGTGGGAGCTGCGACCGGTGTGGCGGGGTATGCGGCAGGTAAGCACAGGAGAAAAAAGAAGACAGAAAAAACAGACAGTGAACCGGTCATCCCACACAGACAAGGGTTCTACGAGAAATACATAAAACGGCCACAGGATTTCTGCTGTGCGCTTCTTGCAATCATTGTGTTGTCACCGGTGATGCTGGTCACAGCGTTACTTGTTCGAGTCAAGCTTGGCTCACCCGTGTTATTTACACAGGAGCGTCCAGGATTGAACGGTAAGATATTCAAGCTGTATAAGTTCCGTACCATGACAGATGAGAAAAATGAAAACGGTGAGCTGTTGCCCGACGATGATAGACTAACAAGATTTGGAAAAGCTCTTCGTTCTACATCTTTGGATGAACTTCCGGAGCTATTTAATATTCTGCGGGGGGATATGGCCGTAGTCGGGCCAAGACCATTACTTGTTCAGTACTTGCCACTTTATAACAAGCATCAAGCAAGACGGCATGAGGTACGTTCTGGGTTTACAGGATACGCACAGGTGCGTGGAAGGAATGCGATCACATGGGAAGAAAAGTTTGACAAGGATGTTTATTATGTGGATCATGTCAGCTTCTTGGGCGACTGGAAGATTATATTTCAGACTGTGAAGACAGTTTTGAAGCGGGAAGGGATCAATTCGGAGACGGCAGCAACGATGGAGTATTTCACTGGGACAAAAGTATAGGAAATTATGGAGATTCAATATGAAGATATTATTCACAAGCGTTGGCAGACGCGTGGAATTGATGCAGGCATTCCGAAAAGCAGCCGATGAATTAAAGTCATCTGGTGAGCTAAAGGATGATTTGACAATCATTGGTGCAGATATTACAGATACGGCTCCGGCCCTATATTTCTGTGATGAGACGAGGATTGTCCCGAGAATTAAGGATAAGAGCTACATCCCTGTTCTTTTAGAAATATGTCAAGAAGAAGCTGTTGACTGTCTGATTCCCACCATAGACACGGATTTGTTGCTGCTGGCAGAGAATAAACGGCATTTTGAATCTATCGGTACAAAAGTCCTGATTTCTGCTGCTAATAAAGTAAGGCTGTGCAGGGACAAAAACTTCACAGCAGATTATTTCCGCTCTCTTGGATTGAAATCCCCTCGGCCGGTCAATTCGGTTGAAAAATACGAGAGTGAGTTAGAAAAGGGTTGTGTTGGATTCCCCGCGTTTATCAAACCAAAGGACGGAAGTTCCAGTATTGATGCTTATAAAGTTGATAATCTGGAGGATTTGAAACTTTATGCTGAAAAGATCGGTGATTACATCATTCAGCCATTTATAGCCGGTAGGGAATATACGATTGATATTTTCTGCGATTACGAGGGTAATCCGGTCTATATCACACCGAGGGAAAGATTGGCTGTCAGAGCCGGGGAAGTTCTGAAAACAAAGATCACACAGGACGATACCATGATTGCTGAGATGCAGGTGTTGATTAGTGATTTTAAACCTTGCGGCCAGATCACGGTTCAGTTGATCCGTGAGGAAACAACGGGAGATGATTACTACATAGAAATCAATCCACGTTTCGGCGGCGGTGCTCCACTGAGCATAAAAGCGGGAGCTGACAGCGCAAAGGCTGTGATTCGAATGCTGAATGGTGAGAAGTTGAAGTATGTTGAGAAAGCCGCAAAAGACGGCGCGGTGTATAGCAGGTTTGACCAGAGCATCTGTGTGGGTGAGTGAACACTTGTATGGGTGAGTATCTGTATGAGTAGAGAAAATGTGACCATGATTGAGATAACCGAAATTACAGAAGTTATGAACTATATAGAAGGTCTTTCCGCTGTAGTGTTTGATTTGGATGATACACTCTACAGTGAAAAAGAATACGTCCGCAGCGGATATAAGGCGGTGGCTGAGATAATCTCACAGGTTGATGATGCGGAAGAAAAGCTATGGGAAGCCTTTGAAAGGAAGAAACCGGCGATAGACACAGTTCTAAAAGATGAGGGGATCTACTCGGAGGAGCTGAAGGAAAGGTGCCTGGAGGTATACCGAAATCACAAGCCAGATATTCATTTATATTTCGGAGTAGCAGATATGCTGAAGGGAATACGAAAACGCGGCATGAACATTGGGATTATCACAGATGGACGCCCGGAGGGACAGCAGAGGAAGATATATGTCCTTGGCTTGGATGCATTGGTGGATGAGATCATCATCACAGATGAACTGGGAGGCCCAGAGCACCGGAAACCTTGTGGTAAGGCATTCCACCTTATGCGGGACATGATAGGCAATGGCGGATATAGCACGATGTGCTATGTCGGAGACAATATCAAGAAAGATTTCGTTGCTCCGGAAGAGCTTGGGATGAGATGTATCTGGTTCCGAAATAGAGATGGATTGTATTATATCGAAGAGGATAATAATTATGCTTGAACGATTGAAGAAAAAAATACCTATAGAGCGTATATGGCAGACCGTCAACCTGAATTTGCGGATCAGCTCGGGGAGAAGGGCAAATTATTTGAAAAAACATCACATTTTTAAAAACATGGGCGAACATGTGAGCTTGCAAATGCGAAAAATCCCTCTTTATCCGAAGCTTATTTCATTTGGAAACAACATCATGGTTGCCTCAAATGTCTCGTTCCTGACGCATGATGCGATTCATCATGTTTTCAATGGCTTGCTTGAAGGACAAGGCGAAAGCAGAAGAGTTAATGAAAAAGTCGGATGTATAGATATCCGTGATAATTGTTTTATCGGAGCGAACAGTATTATCTGTAATGGTGTCAGGATTGGCCCGAATGCAGTTGTTGCAGCAGGAGCCATCGTAACAAAGGATGTACCTCCCGGATGCGTGGCGGGGGGGGTACCGGCCAGAGTAATTGGCTCCTTCGATGATTTGCTGGGAAAGAGAATAATGGAAGCGGAAAATGAGCCGCCAGTCATCCGCATAGAAGCACAAAAAATATCGGATGAAGTCATAGATTGGTTTTGGGGAGAATTCTACGAAAAAAGAAAAGAGAATGAACTAAATGAACAATGATTATGGTTTTGCAGAAAAGCATGAAGCAGTACTCTGCCTATTGGATGAAATTGATCGCCTTTGCAGGGAAAATGGAATCAAGTATTCACTGCATGGTGGTACGTTATTAGGTGCAGAGCGCAATGGACATTTAATTCCATGGGATGATGATGCTGACATCTCTATGTTGCGTTCGCAGTTTAAGAAGTTGAAAAAGATTATAGAGGGCGACGAAACTTCATTATTAGTAATTAAAAAGAGTGAGATTGCACCGTGGCTTACAAATATCAGTTTTTTAAAAAATAAAACTCAAAAAGTGGATGTTGATGTTTTTATTTGGGACTATATAACGGACTCAACTGTGGGACAGGCATTGAAGATTAATCTTTTACGTTTTTTGCAGGGAATGATGAAGAAAAATATTGTTTATTCTGAATACAAAGGCATACAAAGAATACTTATTTGGGCGGCACATTGCGTTGGATTGCCATTTAGCGAGCAGACAAAAATTTTGTGGTATAAAAAAATTGCAAAAGACTTTTTGATCGGGAAAAAGAAATATATTCACCGTTCAAATGATGCATTTGTTGGGTGCAGTTATATATTTGATGCAGATTATATGAAATCCTATTCAATGATAAGGTTAGAAGAACACACTTATATGGTGGCTAAAAGGTATCATGAGTTTTTGATAAGAAACTATGGAGAAGATTATTTGACACCGCCGCCTGAAAAAGAAAGGAGATCTCAGCATGGACATAATAAAGGATTCCTTCCAGAATCAGAGCGGGGGGGGGGATTCATCCGGAGATAAGTCTGGCCGATATGCAGAAAGTGCAGTTGGAATTGTTGCATGAGTTAGATCGGATTTGTAGAAAGAATCACTTGCATTATACTCTCTCAAGTGGCACTTGCCTGGGAGCGGTTCGCCATCAGGGTTTTATTCCATGGGATGATGATATTGATGTATATATGTCATGGAAGGACGCTGAAAAATTAGCAGAATGTCAAAATCAGTTTCGAGACAAATATTTTGTGCAGTCATATAAGACGGATCCCAAATTTCCTTCTACGCATTACAGACTATGTGATTCAACTACATCCTGTTTTATGAAGGATACGGAAGGGTTGGATATAAATCATGGAATATTTATTGATATCTATATTTATTATCTGTATCCGGATAGTAGATTTATGAAGAAAAAGATTACCGTTGATTCATTTATCCTCCGCGTACTGGTTGCTAATACACATCCCAAGAATCACGGCAAATTGGTGGCATTTCTGGGGGACATGGTGCTTAAATTTTATAAAGGAAAGAAAAGAGAACGAAAAATTGAATCTATCCTTCGTGAATATAAGGGCAATAGTTGGGAAAAGTATGTTGCGACTTATTTTGGAAGAGATATTGGATTAGGGAAATGCATTAAATATCCGAAAGAATGGTTTGTACATCCTAAAATACTCTGCTTTGAAGACATGGAAGTGCCTTGCCCTGGAAATCCTGAAGAATATTGCAGGCTTCAATATGGGAATACATTTATGAAACTCCCTCCAGTAGAAAAGAGACAACCGCACCACGAATTTATTTATGCAAGCGTTTCGGAATCCTATAAAGATTTCAAGGGAATATATTATTAGCCAAGCAAAAATTAAGAAATTAAAGGAGAGAAATCTGTGAATTACGCAATTATTTTAGCAGGCGGCGTAGGGCAGAGAATGAGAAATTCAGGAATGCCGAAGCAGTTTTTGGAAGTACATGGGAAGCCAATTATTATTTATACGCTACAGAAGTTTGAACGGTGCGATGATATTGATGAGGTTGTAATTGCCTGCAATGTCTATTGGATGGATCATATGAAAGAGCTTCTTGGTCGGTATGGAATTAAGAAAGCAAAAAGAGTTATTCCCGGTGGAAAAGACCGGCAGGAAAGCGTTAAGAATGGAATTTCCGCGATCACGGAGCTTGGGGCTGGGGATGACGACATTGTGGTGATTCACGATGGCGTGCGACCATTAATTGAGACAGCCATTATCAGCGAAAATGTTCGTGTAGCAAATAAATATGGGAATGCAATGACTGTGCGGCCGGTGATTGAATCGGTAGTGATTACGGAAGAAGAGACTGCAAGGTTTGACAATTTCAAGAAACGTGATGCAACATACAGTTTGACATCTCCTCAGACATTTAAGCTAAGTATTTTGCGGCAGACATATGATGATATAGAGAATGTAAACCAGCCGATTCCGCTGTTGGATACAGCACTTGCTTATACATTTCTTGGAAATGATATACATATCATAAAGGAGAACAATAATAATCTAAAAGTCACCACGCCAGAGGATTATTATATTTTGAAAGCCATGTTGGAACTGGAAGAGAATAAATTTGTCTTTGGATTAGCATAATCTGTGTAAAGGAGGCGATTAATGTGGAAAGACGCGACTTAAATATTATATGTGACAACGCGGTTAACTGGAGGATGTATCAGGATAAGACTGTCTTTGTCACTGGGGCGACTGGGAGAATTGGGATGTATATTCTGGAGACGCTCGTTGATGTGGATATCAAATATAATCTTAACATGAGGATTGTAGGGATATGCCGGAATCCTGAAAAAGCAAAAAAAATTTTTGGTAACACTTTGGATTTTCCGAATGTAGCCTTTATTTATGATGACATCAATGAGCCGGTAGAGTATGTCGGGAAAATCGACTATATTTTTCACACGGCGGGTCCGGCTGCCCCGATTGATTACAAGACCAGCTCTGTCAATACACTCTGGGCACATGTGAATGGCACGCACAATATGCTGGAATGTGCCAGACTGCACAATACGAAACGGTTCTTTTATGTATCTACTGTGGAGGTTTATGGGGATTGCAGAGGGGATAGTGAGATCACAGAGAAGGATATGGGGCCGCTGCAGCATTTGAATTACCGCGCCTGCTATCCGGAAGCTAAGCGCCTTTGTGAAACGATGCTCACCACATACAAACAGGATTACGGATTAAGCTTCTGCGGGGTTCGCATGAGCCATACATTGGGTCCGGGTATTTCCCTCACAGATGGCAGAGGATTTGCTGAATTTCTGAAAGATGTGCTGGACGGGGAAGATATTGTTCTCCATTCTGACGGAAGCGCTGTAAGGCCATATACGTATGTTGCAGATGCGGTGAATGCAATGTTTCTTATCATGGACAAGGGAGAAGATGCTATGTACAATGTAGCAGCAAATGAGAATTTGCTAAGTATACGGGAACTGGCTGAATTAATTGCCAGCCTGTCTCCCACAGGAAAAACGAAAGTCAGATTTGATGGAGAAGCGGGCAATTTACCTTATCTTCCGTATAAATTGGCAATTATGGATACCAGCAAAATCAGGGAACTTGGCTGGAGGCCACAGGTGGATGTGAGGCATGTGTTTGAGTGGACGCTGGAATCTTTTTTATAAGTGTAAATACGGGATGCATTCGGTAGAGTATATGCTTTCGGTTGAAAAGATGAAAAATGGGGTTTGATATGGATAAACTGAGTGGAGACAAGAAGAACAAGAGGAACAAAAAGGAAGTTTCCAAAATGATTCAGGAAAAAAGCCTTGAAAACAGAGTGCTTATAACAGGCTTCAGAAGCGATATCGACGAAATCCTTTCGGCATTGGATATTTTCGTGCTCCCGTCAAAATATGAAGGGCTCCCAATCTCTACTATTGAGGCACAGACGAATGGGCTTACGTGCCTTGTGTCAGAAAATGTTCCAAACTCTGTTAACCTTACGGGAAATGTGGAGTTTCTGCCGGTAGATGCCGATTCAACGGAATTATGGGCAAAAAAGATTGCGGGATACAAAGGAAAAATCAGAGATAGCCATGCGCCCGAAGTCGTAAGGAAGGGGCATTATGACATATCTATGGAAGCCGGAAAGTTGGAAGCCATCTATAAGAAGATGGGGGAAATAGAAAACAGATAACGCAAATGACCAGAGAAACGAGCAGACGGAGTGATCAGTATGAATGATGGCGGAAAATACATATTTACATTTTTAGACAAGGACGAGGATGGCCTGTTCAAGGATATGGCTGAGCATGCAGATGTAGTGGAGTTTTGGCCATCCCATAGAGAAGATACACGGTTCAATAAGCCGTTTAAGAAATTGTTAATGAACCATCGTATCGCAAAATGGGGGGGGTGGATGTTCTACAACATACACAGATATCCATTCCGCAAAGATGTTACCTATAGCCTGATCATCCCGACATCTTCAATCGGGAAGTTAAGCGTTGGATATTTAAGAAAGTTGAAAAAGAGGCATCCGAATGTTCGCCTGTTCGCTCTGGTCACAGACTCCATGCATGCGGATTCTCCGCATATGGTTTATGTCCGGCAGAAACTGCTTTCAGATGTATGGGACGCCGTCCTTACCTATGACAAGTGCGATGCAAAAGAATACGGTTTCCATTGGTTTGGATACTGCTATTATTCCTTCCATGGGGTAGGCCGTGGCTCTCAGAAAAGCGATCTGTACTATGTTGGGTACGACAAAGGAAATCGGAGAGAGAAGGTAGAGTCCGTATATGGATATCTAAAAGACAGAGGCGTGAAATGTCGGTTTGATGTTGTGGGTCACCGAACGAAGCATGACATGGAGGAAAGCAGGATCAAATACAGGAATCGCAAAATAAGCTATTGGCAGGTTTTGGAGTGTGTACAAGGCGCAAACTGCATTTTGGAAGTTTTGCAAGAGGGACAGGAAGCACAGTCTATCCGGTATTTTGAGGCAGTCGTTTATAATAAGAAGCTGCTAACAACGAACAGGCATCTGTCAGAGCTTCCGTTCTATGACGGCAGATATATGAAGTATTTTGAGAAACCAGAAGATATTGACCCCGCTTGGGTCAAGGAGGAAGAAAAGATTGATTATGGGTACAGGAATGAGTTTTCTCCCCTCCATCTGATCGATTATATAAAGGAAAATTTTTGATAGTCAATGAGAGCTGGCAACAGACAGCGAGGGAAAAAGATGAGCATACATAACGAAAATTACAGTGCAAACAGCACAGAGCTCCCCAGGGTGGCTGTGTTGATGAGCACATACAATGGGGAAATATTTATCAGAGAGCAGATAGAAAGTATTCTGGCACAGGAAGGTGTGGCAGTTAGTCTTTATGTCCGTGATGACGGTTCCTCCGATCAGACATTCGAAATCCTTAAAGAATACGAGGATGCCGGAAATCTCAAGATTCTCCCCGCGAAAAAGAATGTCGGACCCGGCAGGAGTTTTATGACACTTATCTTTGCTGTGTCAAAGCGCACAGACTTTGACTACATGGCGTTTGCCGATCAGGATGACATCTGGCTTCCCAGAAAACTATATGCAGCTGTGGATAAGTTGAAAGACAGTGGGGAAACTGCTTCCTTATATGGCTCCAACCAGACGCTTTATCAGGACGGAAAAGAGGGTGAGCTGCGATTCAGTTGCCCACTGGACACTTCGTTAAAACACCATATCAACAGGAATGAGGTGTCCGGCTGTACGATGGTGATGAACAGGAAACTGGTAACGGCAATCGTGTCGCGGCCTTGCCCGCCGGCCAATATTATCGATTTCCGTATCCACGATGCGTGGGTGGCGTTGGTTGCAATTCTGACTGGAACGTTTATTTATGACCCGAATTCCTATATTCTGTACCGCATCCATGAAAACAACACAGTAGGAATCAGGAAGACAAGCATCAAGGAAAGACTCAACCGGCTTTTGCTCAGAGGAAACAACGGAGAGCATAGGGCAAACTTAAGAAGCAATACGGCAAGTGTGCTGTTGGAATACTATCCCGACATAGATGAGGAATACCGGGCAGTTTTGGAGAAGTACGCATATTACCGAAAGAGCATGAAATACAGACTGGCGCTCCTAAGGGATAAGGAAATCATAAAAGCAACCGGAGAGAATCCACTCGTCTTCCGGCTGAAGATACTGGTGAATTTTGCATAAATATGCAGTGTAGGTTTAGGAAGCGAGAAATCGGCTCGAAAATCAGAATGAAGATAATGAAAGTGAAGGACTGTTACAAAACATGATAGATGATAGGCTGGATTCCAAATTAATAGATTTGAATCACCGTTACCAGGAAGCCCTGTATTCAGAACAGGCAGAAATAAAGAAGAAGAAAAACCGTTACTTTGGATATATAAAGACAGGAAACTTAAACCAGCTTGTGGAGGACTTAAAATACCGTAAGTATTCCAGAAAATATTGCTCAGTCAATGGTAATGTTCCACATCCACAGCAGTATAATGGGGAAAATTCAGGAGCGAGAATTACGGTCTATTCTTCCATTATTGGGAGATATGACAAGATTATTGAACCGGTATACAAAGAGGATGGGGTTCGATACCTGATGTTCACTGATCAGGAAGTCCCATCTGGATCAGCATGGGAAAAAGTGGATGTTGCTGGACTCCCGGAATATAATACGATGGCGCCGATTCAATTGAACAGAAAAATTAAAATGCTTCCAAATCAGTATATTTTAGATGCGGATTATAGCATATATGTAGATGGCAATATAGAAATAATTGCAGGGGTTAGCCCAATCATCTGCAGTATGGGGTCAGCCGGATTTGGGGTACATTATCATGCGAGCCGAGATTGTATTTATGATGAGGCAGTAGCCGTGTTGCATTATAAAAGGGCTGATAAGGCGGAGGTCATGGCACAGATGGACGAATATAAGAAGAACGGTTTTCCAGTCCATTATGGTCTTTTCGAAAATTCCATACTCGTTCGGAAACACGATGACCAGTCTGTAAAGGAATTGATGACTGCCTGGTGGGAGGAATACAATAAATATCCGACCAGAGATCAGTTCAGCCTCCCGTATGTTGTATGGAAAACAGGATTTGACGCAGAAAGGATTGCGATACTCGGAAATAATATTAACCGAAATCCGAGGTTCAATAGGGTGCAAAAGCATATTGGGCAAGGAGAGCTATAGCGCTATTTTATAGACATGGAGTTATCTGATGAAACTTAGAATTGATAAAAGAAAATTGAAATATGTAGGTATCGTACTGCTGGCATTGATTGGCAGCTTTATGTTCCATGTAGACAGGTCTGATAACATGGATTTTAACAGGTATCAGACAATAATGGATTCATTAAGGTCATCAGGCATTTCCTGGTTGGATTACATGGTAAATTGTAATGCGGCGACATTACGCGCCAATGCGATTATGCAGTATTCATATGCTTTCAACACACTAATGTATCTGGTTGCTAAATTATTTGAGAATAATTACATATTAGTGTGGATTTCCGTATTGTTTGACTATAGCCTTATCGCATATATTGCGTTCGACTGGAAGCGAAATTCAAAATATAAAACAAATGAAGTAATATTAGTGTTGCTGGCATGCTTTTCCCTCCTTCCTTTTATTCATGTTAATTCAGGATTAAGGACGGCAACATCAGCCTGTATTATGGCCTTGGCAGTATACAGGTTTTTGTACCAAAAGAAGAACATCGTGGAATTTTTAGCCCTGGCTTTGCTTTCTGTGCTGTTCCACCCTTTTAGCATTTTCGCTGTCCCTATAGCGATTGTGATTCGTGTATCAAGCCGGAAAGGGGTATTATTTGCTGTCTTGATAGGCTGTATGTTCTTATCCCGCATAGCAGAGATTTTCCTCAATTCCGGGATTCCCTTTTTAACATTAATTGGCAGAAAATACATTACATACACTTCGGAGACTCAGTTTACTGCATATAGGACCTTTTCTTATGGAGGTTTGATAAACTGTGCGATTATTATAGCTTATTACCTTCTGATATACAGGAAAAGCCGTGAAATAGACAATGACGGGATTGTGACGGATAAAGAAAAGATATACCTATTCATTGTATGTTTCAGTGGACTGATAGTGGGGAATGTAGGTTCTTATGAAATGATTTGCAGAAATGGGTATCTGTTAGGTGCATTATCGCCGATACTCATATCCATGTTTTATGAAAAGGGGCATTTACTCAGTGGAAAACATATTGGATCGATTTTCCGAGTTGCGTTGGGTTTGCTTTTTGTCATTATGTCATTCCAGTGGGTGAGGTACTATTATCCGTTCTTCCTATGATTACTTAATGGGTTCTACAGACGAATAAAGGTATTCCATGATGACAGAGATTTGAGAATGCTTTTTAGAAATTAACGCTAAGGGAGATGTATGCTATGAAGAAACTGAGCCACCTGATTGGAAGAGGGGTTAAATACCTTACAGATGAAGATTATCGGTTTTTAGTTAATTCTGGGAAAGGGCTTTGCGACTCAATGCCAGATGAAGAGTATTTAAAACGTATGTTTAAAGCAAAGATGGGACGGGAATTGGATCTGGAAAACCCTCAGACCTTCAACGAGAAGCTCCAGTGGATGAAGATCCACGACCGCAAGTCAATTTACACAACGATGGTGGACAAGTATGCTGCAAAAAAATATGTTGCGGATATAATCGGTGAGCAGTACATCATTCCGACTTTAGGTGTATGGGATAGGTTTGAGGACATTGATTTCAATGCACTTCCTAATCAATTTGTTTTGAAATGTACACATGACAGTGGGGGATTGGTCATTTGCAAGGATAAGTCTAATCTGGATATAGCGGCGGCAAAAGAAAAGATAAACCGAAGCCTTAAGCGGAATTTTTATTATTCAGGCAGAGAATGGCCATACAAGGATGTGAAACCCAGGATTATTGCGGAAAAGTACATGGAGGACACAGGATCACAAGAACTTCGCGATTACAAGTTTTTTTGCTTCGGTGGACAGGCAAGATGTTATAAGGTGGATTTTGACCGCTTTATTGAACACCATGCAAATTATTACGATATGGAAAGTCATATTCTGGATTTTGGTGAATCTGCGTTCCTGCCGGTTCCAGGGAAGGAACTTTCCATCCCCAAAGAGATAGACCAAATGGCAAAGCTGGCAGAAAATCTTTCGCAGGATATACCATTTCTGCGTGCTGATTTTTACGACGTGGAGGGGAAAATATACTTCGGAGAGCTTACCTTTTATCTGGCCTCAGGATTTGTTTTTTTCACAAAAGAGAATGCAGATTTGAAACTTGGAGAATGGATTAGGCTCCCGGATTCTTCGGGTAGGGGGGGTATAATTCTTATTCTGACTGAGGTCATTGTATGGTTTCATCCTAATGCTAAAAGACTGGGCAGTGGCCTGAAAGACTATAAGTTTTACTGTTTTGATGGTGAAATGAAGATGGTCATGATTAATTCTGACCGAAAATCAGCAGGAGGGACAAGAGCTGACTATTTTGACAGACAGTTTAACTACCTGGATTTTACATGGGGATATAGGCATGCAGATACTCCACCGAGAAAGCCGGAAAACTTTGAATGCATGATTAAGCTGGCAGAACAGCTCTCAGTTGGACTGAAACATGTTCGTGTGGATTTATATAATTGTGATGGTCAAATATATTTTGGAGAACTTACATTTTTCGATGGGAGCGGATTTGACCGCATAGATCCTATCGAATGGGATTATGAGATTGGCAAGTGGATAAATTTGTCTGAGGGGGATACTGGACAGATGAAAGTTTAGGATCAGAAATAAAGGTGATGCTTCACAAGCAGCCAGAAACTCGGGAAGCTACTTTACGTTCGAATCATGAATCTAACGACATTGTTCTATCTGATGAATTTACAGATTTGGATTCCGGCCTGACGGACTACAATTTTTTTGCTTCGATGGATATGTAGACTGTGTTATGGTCCGTGTTGGGAGGAGTAGCGGCAATACACAGTTTTATTTCTTCGATAAGGAATGGAGGTTATTAAGGCTTAATATCAAGGGGCGCGATGCCCCGGAAAATTTCACATTACCAAAACCGAAATGCATAGATGAGATGTTCTCGCTTGCAGAAAAACTGTCCAAAGGATACCCATTTGTGAGGGTTGACCTATATGAAAGCTGTGGACGGGTTTATTTCGGAGAAATGACGTTTTACCCACAGAGTGGGTTTGACGCAAACCTTCTTCCTGAAACGGATATTCGTTTCGGGAAACTGATTCAATTGCCGGGTTTGGAGGGAATGTGAAATGAAAGAGCAAAGAAATTATTATTCTGATGGAAAGTTCAAGACAATCGGCTTTCCTGTTAGCCATAAGGAAAATGAGAAACGCAGGGCAATCATGCCTGACCACGTTAGTGGGATAAATCACCCAGATCGCTTGTTTTTTGAAGAGGGACATGGCCTTGTTTTAGAAATTCCGAATAAGGAATACGCAAGATATGGTTGCATTATTGCACCAAGGGAGACGGTCCTTGAGCAGGATGTTATTTGTGACCCGAAAATTGGGGATGCTGACTATTTGGAAAGCCTGCATAAGGGGCAAACCATTTTCGGCTGGGTTCATGCGACGCAGAACAGAGACATCACAGACAAGATTATCAACGGCGGGCTGACTGCCTATGCATGGGAAAATATGAATTATAAGGGGCGCCATCTTTTCTGGAGAAATAACGAGCTTGCCGGGGAAGCGGCAGTCATGCATGCGTTCCAGGGCTTTGGGCGTATGCCATACGAGACAAAGACAGCGGTTCTTGGATGTGGAAACACCGCAAGAGGCGCCATCAAGGTTTTGAATATGTTAGGGGCAGAAGTAATGCAGTACGACAGACGCAGTGAGGCGCTGTTTCAGGAAGAACTGCCAAATTACGATGTGGTCGTGAATTGTATCTTATGGGATGTCATGCGCACGGATCATATCCTGTATCGGACTGATCTTGCCAGGATGAAAAAGAATTCTATGATTATCGACGTGAGTTGTGATAGATGTGGTGGAATCGAAGCCAGCGTTCCGACCACAATAGAGAATCCTACATACGAAGTGGGTGGGATCCTGCATTATGCAGTAGACCATACACCATCCCCTTTCTATAAGACATTTACAGAGAATAATTCTCAGGTTATTCTTCCGTATCTGGTCGAACTTATGACGGAGAAGATTGGGGGCGTTTTGAAAGACGCTATGGTGATTGAAGAAGGCAGAATCGTGGATCTGGAGATAATACGATTCCAGAAAAGATAGATATTGCATACGATAATAAAACAGGAACGGACAAATTTATAAGCTGAATATGGATGACGTAAATTGCACGTAAAAATGTAAAGCAAGGGGAGCCATAGTGACCAGAAAGAAGAAACTACTATACAATACAATCGTATCATTGGCATATCAGTTAATAACACTGGTTTGCGGATTTATACTGCCACGCTTTTTCTTATCCTGTTATGGATCAGCCGTGAATGGCCTCGTGTCTTCTATCACGCAATTTCTGGGCTTTGTTGCACTCGCAGAGTGTGGTGTAGGCGCTGTGGTGCAGTCCACGCTTTACAAGCCGCTTGCGGACAAGGACAATGCTGAAGTTAGCAGGATCATGAAATCCTCCCAGCGATTCTTCCGCAGGATTGCGATAATTCTTATAATTTATACAGCTTTCCTGATGGTATTTTACCCATTTGTTACCCGGGAAAGGTTTGATTTTTCGTATACGATGGGATTGATATTTATCATATCCATCAGTTCATTTGCCCAATATTTTTTTAGTATGTCATATCGGCTCCTTTTGGATGCTGATCAGATGTCATTCATCCAGCTTGGCCTGCAAGGAGCAACCATGTTGCTGAATACCGTTTTCAGCGTAATCCTCATGAAGATGGGTGCAGGTATTCATTTGGTAAAACTTGCTACAGCTACAGTTTTCCTAATTCAGCCTGTGGCTCTGAATGCCTATGTAAAACGACATTACAGTTTGGATAAGAAGATAAAACTGGAAGGTGAGCCGATTAAGCAAAAATGGAATGGTTTGGCGCAGCACATTGCTGCTGTGGTTTTAGGAAATACTGACACGGTAGTTCTGACGCTCTTTTCTACTCTGGAAAATGTTTCTATCTATGCAGTGTATCATCTTGTGGTCAATGGGGTAAAGCAGATTTTGAATTCCCTTACCGCAGGAGTTCAGTCCATGTTTGGGGATATGTATGCCCGAAAAGAGACAGATACACTAGACAAGACTTTCGGATGGGTGGAATGGCTGATGCATCTTCTTGTCACTTTTTCATTCTCATGTACAGCAGTCCTGATTCTGCCGTTTGTAAATATTTATACGAAAGAAATCTCTGATGCGAATTATATTGTACCTGCGTTTTCATTACTCATTTCAGCGGCACAGGCATCTTACTGTCTGCGCCTTCCATACAACATGATGGTATTAGCTGCAGGTCATTACAGGCAGACGCAGTGGAGTGCAATCATAGAAGCGATGATCAATATTATTGTTTCTGTTGTGTTGGTTAGACGGTTTGGACTGGTTGGTGTTGCAGTGGGGACTCTTGCAGCCATGCTTTATCGGACAACGTACTTAGCATGGTATCTGTCAAAAGATATACTGAATCGGAGTATGAAGTATTTCTTCAAACATATAGTTGTTGATGCGGCCTGCGCTGTATTGACACTTTATATTACAAAGGGGATAAGCCTGGTTGGAATATCCTATGTAGCCTGGATTATTATGGCTTTGAAGGTTGCGGTCACTGCTTTAGCGGTAAACTTAGCCATCAATTGTGTGCTATATCCAAATTATATTAAGGCCCTATTTCGGATGGTCTTTGGGTTTGTAAAGAGCCTGAGGAGCAAAATCGTGAATATGTTTGGAAAAAGCAAGGAGGAGTTAAATGTCAGCAGTAAGGAGCATATTAGGAAAGAGTAAACATTGGCTATTATCGGACTTCCGTTCGTTTAAGGAAGCTCCATATAAACGACTACATGCCGGTTCTGATTTGGAAAAACTTTCAATTATATATCCGGTCTATGTAAATGATCAGGAAGGGATGAATGGGATTGCCAGAAACCTTCTCTATTATAACAGCCTCTCAGATGCGGTGAAAAGGAAATTAAACCTTGTAGTAGTAGATGACTGTTCCCCTGTTCCTGTTTCTATGCCTGATGGATTAAATGTGAATCATAGGTTGGTACGTATTGACAGGGATATAAAATGGAATTCGGGGGGGGGGCAAAAACCTTGGAGTATTCTGTTGTGAAACCTCTCGTATGATCACCGCCGACATTGATATGCTGTTTCCGGAAGAAACGCTAATATCCTGTATGTCCGGCCAAGGCATATCAGATAGGGCAGTTTATGTATTTGATGAGTATCTTGAGGATAATGGCTCCTGGAGTAAATATGGTGTCCATCCGAATTGCTTCTTTATGACAAAAGCTGCGTATCTATATTTGAATGGCTATGACGAGGATTTCTGTGGACATTATGGCGATGATCTCTATATGAATCAATGGATTAATAAGAACATGGATGTATACAATTGCGGGGAGAAAATGTTCCTGACTGAGGGTGTGAATGAAGTTGCTAATAAGCTGGGCAGAAAAGTTGGAATTGCAGTTTATTTATTATTAGTAAAGAAAAAATTCCTGCCACATTCAAAAGAAATGCTTAGATTCCCCTGGCATCTGGTTTGTTGATAAAGGATATTGAAGAGAAAGGTGAATAATATGTTTTTCAAGAGAATGAAGAAAAGCTTTCGAGTGCACAATAAAGCAAACCGCTGAGGATGGGAAAGCAAAAGATCGTATCTGATAAGTCGTGGCGCACACATTGGTGGGGGACTCGGCTAAATTGCGGAGTAGAGGCATTTGGATCTGAGCCATATTTGATTACCGTCGGAAAGGATGGCTTATTTGCGAAAAATGTCAACTTTATTACATATGACGGTGGCATTAAAGTACTTAATTCTATGGGCTATTTTGATGGGAAACGAATGGACAATATAGCTCCGATTTCTATAGGGGATAATGTTTACATCGGAATGGGAGCATGTATTATGCCAGGAGTGACAATTGGCGATAACGTGATCATTGGAGCCTGTGCAGTAGTCACCCATGACATCCCTGACAATTCTGTAGCAGTTGGCATCCCAGCGAGAATAAAAAAGGCTGTCGATGATTATTATACCAATTTGCAGGGAAGAAATCGATTGTTTGATTTTGGCGGTATGACACAGGAAGAGAAGGAGCAATATTGGGTTTCTTATTTTGAAAAATAGACCATAGAAAACGCAATAAAATCCAAAAAAGGAGTTGATAGACAGTTGGAACATGCGGATAATCCTTTGAGCAGAGCAGAGCAGAGCAGAGCAGAGCAGAGCAGAGCAGAGCAGAGCAGAGCAGATTGAAAATTGTAATTTTATAAAAGTGATTCTAATGGGTTTTATTGTTCTATACCATAGTCTGGCAATGTGGCTGCCGGAGGGATGGTTCGGAATGCCGGCACAAGCATCCGTTTCCCTTGGCTTAATTGCGCAGTGGCTCAATTCATTCCACATTTATGCGTTTGTTTTGATTTCTGGATATATTTTTGCATATTTAAAATTTGAGCGCAATAAGTATCAGAATTTTACAAGCTTAATAAAGAATAAGGCAAAGAGGCTTTTAATTCCGTATTTTTTTGTAGCTGTTGTTTGGTTAATTCCATGGGATTACGCTTTCCAAACGGAATCGAACCAAATCGCAGTCAGCGATTATCTGTTAGCCCTTTCGCCATCTCAGCTTTGGTTCTTATGGATGATGTTTGGCGTTTTTGTGTTGGCTTATTTCCTAACTGGAATGATGTGGAAAAAGCCGCTTTGGGGATTAATGATTTCGTTTGTTTTGTATGCTGTATCAATCATTGGATTGCGGTTTATCCCTAATTACTTTCAGATTTGGTATACCTGTCGGTTTATGATGTTGTTTTATACTGGTATGATGATCAGAAAAGATAGGAAAGGGCTGATTTATAAGATTCCGTGGTATGTCTGGGTCGCCATTGACTTGTTATTGTTTGTTCTGACAGAGTATTGTAATGCATTTGAAAATGGGATCATAATTAAATTGCTACATATTGGAATACCAATGCTTCTTCATATAATCGGAGCAGTCATGGCGTTTACTACCTTGAATGCATTTTCAGGGAAAATTAACTTTAAAACGAACAGATTGTACTTATTCTTTGAAAAGAATAATTTTACGATATATCTTTTCCACCAGCAGATTATTTATTTGGTAATCACTTTGTTAAACGGGAAAGTGCCATCAGGTGTGTTGGCGATATGTAACTTTGCCATAGCGATTATTCTATCAAGCTTAATAGCAGTTGTTTTGAATAAATGGAAGCTTACAAGGTTTCTGACGGGGCAGAAAGCATAATTTAGAAAAAGATCGAGAAAGATTCCTGTATACTTTAAATTGTGAACTCTGCAAAAAGTTACACTAAACGCCATCATGGACTCAAAAACGTCATAATCTCATCAAAATTTTTGCCGCTTTTTAGATAGGCTTCCATGATGGTGTCAGTCTCAATTCGACGTTTCTGTTCCTGCATGATTATTATGGTGCGGCGCACCATAATAATCAATATCCATAAATGCTAAATAGTCGCTCATACCATTAATATTCTTTTGATATTTTCATTTAGCTATCGTCCAATTTTCAATTTGGACGATAGCTAAATGCCAAGCCTCTACAAATAAAACTCTTTATACCACTCCGCAAACTTCCTCAACCCATCCCGGATCCCAATCTGCGGTCGAAATCCATAATCCCGTTCCAATGCTTCGCTATCCGCATAAGTTACCGGAACATCTCCTGGCTGCATCGGTACAAGTTCTTTGTGCGCGTCAAAGTCATAATTTTCCGGTAATACTCCTGCCCGGATGAGCTCCTGCTGCAGAGTATCGATATAGTCAAGGAGATTCTCCGGGGTGCCACCGCCGATATTATAAACAGCATATGGTGGGATCGGTAACCCATCGTCACCATTTTTCTTCTGGGGTGCGCCTTCCATGACCCGACGTACACCTTCTACAATATCATCAATATAAGTGAAATCCCGTTTGCAGTTTCCGTAGTTGAAGATCTTTATCGTTTTTCCTGCGCACAAATTATTTGTTGCGGAGAAATAAAACATATCTGTTCTTCCGGCCGGACCATAAACCGTAAAGAAACGAAGGCCGGTAGACGGAATATTGTAAAGTTTGGAATAAGCATGAGCCATCAGCTCATTGCTTTTCTTGGTCGCTGCGTAAAGCGATACCGGGTTGTCGACTTTGTCATCGGTGCTGAATGGAACCTTCGTATTTCCGCCGTACACAGAGGAACTGGAAGCGTATACAAGATGTTCCAGATTCTTATCATTTCGGCATGCCTCCAGAATGTTGAAGAAACCGATCAGGTTGCTGTGCAGATAAGCTTCGGGATTTGTAATGCTGTAGCGGACGCCTGCCTGTGCAGCCAGGTTTACAACGACTACAAATGCATATTGGTTGAACATCTTGGTGATCAATGCCTGGTCCGCAATGTCTCCCTTAACAAAAATCCACTGATTCTTTCTGGCTATGCCATCCTGTTCAAATGTTTCCTGAATATCTTTCAGACGCCATTCTTTTAATTCGATCGGATTATAATCAGTCATGCAGTCGATGCCTACGATCACTGACTCCGTAGTCTCTCTTAAAAGTCTTTTACACAGATTATTTCCAATAAATCCTGCAGCTCCAGTGACAAGGATTGCTTTTCCATTTAGATCGACCGGCTGTTTTTCTATTCTTTCCATCATCTTCTCCTAATCTCTCTGGAACAGATCTCTTGTATATACTTTTTCCTGAACATCGTCCAGGGCACTGTCGTAGCGATTTGCCAAAATGCATTTACTCTCTTCTTTGAATTTTTTCAGATCATTTACAACTCTGGATCCAAAGAATGTTTCTCCGTCCTTTAATGTCGGTTCATAAATGATAACAGTGGCTCCTTTGGCTTTTATACGCTTCATAACGCCCTGAATCGAGGATTGGCGGAAGTTATCACTATGACTCTTCATAGTCAGCCTGTAGACGCCTACGATCGTCTCATGCTGCTCCTCTTCCGCCTTGGCACTATAGCTCTCGTTTGCCTCGTATGCACCCGCGATCTCAAGAACACGATCCGCAATGAAATCCTTTCTGGTCCGGTTGCTCTCCACGATTGCTTCGATCAGATTTTCCGGAACATCCGCATAATTTGCAAGAAGCTGTTTCGTGTCTTTCGGCAGACAATATCCGCCATAGCCAAAACTCGGATTGTTATAATGAGACCCGATTCGCGAATCCAGGCATACGCCATCAATGATCTGTTTTGTATTTAAATGTTTAGACTCAGCATAGGTGTCCAGCTCATTAAAATAGGAGACACGGAGCGCAAGGTATGTATTGGCAAAAAGCTTTACGGCCTCGGCCTCGGTGAATCCCATAAACAAAGTAGCGATATGCTCTTTGATTGCGCCTTCCTGAAGAAGGGAAGCAAATGTGTGAGCAGCTTTCTTTGTTTCTGGATCAGCTTCATCGCATCCAACGATGATCCGGCTCGGATACAGGTTATCGTACAGGGCCTTGGATTCCCGTAAAAATTCCGGGGAGAATAAAATATGATCATTACGGAATTTTTCGCGAACGCTCTTTGTATATCCGACTGGGATTGTGGATTTGATCACCATCCATGGCATATGTTCGGTACCTGCATTGGCGGCTTCAACCAGCTCAATTACAGATTCCACGGCTGATGTATCAAAATAGTTTTTCTTAGAATCGTAGTTCGTCGGAGCTGCAATCACCACGATATCTGCCGCACGGTAAATCTCCCAGGCCGGATTGCTCTCATTCATCACCTGATTATTCAATACACATGTCAGATCCAGCTCTTTTTCTGCCAGATATTTTTCAATGTAGTCATCCTGGATCGGCGAGATCCGGTTATTGATCTTCTGGACCTTTTCCTCGATGATATCAATAGCCGTAACCGGATTATGCTGCGCCAGGAGCGTGGCAATCGAAAGTCCTACATAACCTGTACCGGCAACCGCGATCTTTAATGGAGATACCTTTTCCAGAGAAATATTAGAACTCTCCTGGAACATATCCGTAATATCAAAATTTAAAACGCGGGCCAGTTCCTCCAGCTGCGCGATCGAAGGCGTGTACTCTTCTGCCTCAAGCTTGGAAAGAACGGAACGGTTCATACCGGTCAAATCGGCAAGCGCCTGCTGGGAAAGTTTTTTTTGTTTTCTGGTAGAGACGATGGTGTCTGCCAGGAGATGGTTGGATAATTTTTTCATTTTGGGTCCTCTCACATTTTATGATGTTTGAAACAACGTTGTTTGATCCGTTTAAATTTATATAGTCAGTATACATGAAATATCGATAGGATGCAAGGATAAAGTTTGATGTTTATAGTAACAATAATGCAGGTGATATGCCAGTTGCAGTCCACTTTGATCACCCAATATGCATAGGTATCCCTTTGAATGACCGATTGGCACAGTTGTATATTGCTCACCTGTGAAGGTGGTTTTCTATAATTGGAGGATGATAGCCTATTGACGTCATAAAAAAGTTGTGCCATAATAGTATTAACCAAAAGGTTAATTTGAAAGGCGATGCGTTAGTGGAAATAACATATACTAATAATAAAGTAACCTATTGTGCTATTTCAAATAAAACGTTTAAAAACTT